>JBFGLA010000005.1:0-25479 GCA_041576355.1 Burkholderiales bacterium | reverse complement strand
GGCGCCGCGCTCGGGGTCGCATTCCTCTCGACAGGTCCGGTCGTGCCCGTTTCGTTTGCGGCCACGGCGATCGTCGCGCACGCGCTCTGCGAAGAGTTGCGTGCGCGCAAGGCGTTTGTCTTCTTTGCCGTGGCGGTGACGATCGCGCTGGTCGTGGCCGCCAGCTGGCCGGTCGCCCTCTACGCGCGCTC
This sequence comes from Burkholderiales bacterium, assembly GCA_041576355.1. GTDB lineage: Bacteria > Pseudomonadota > Gammaproteobacteria > Burkholderiales > SG8-39 > JAOUFA01. Next base: position 25,288 of record JBFGLA010000005.1, on the reverse strand, counting down.
GCCGTTGCTGTTCGCCGAGTGGTGGGAGGGGATGCGGCCGCGCGGCGATTTCGGGTCCAATCTGAACCACTTTGTCAGCATCGCGAGCTGGTTCGCTTGGCCCGCCTGGCCTCTCGCGGCCTGGGCGACCTGGTCGCTCAGACGGCGCTGGCGTAACCCGGGCATGCTGGTCCCATTAGCCGCGTCGCTTGCGAGCTTTCTCGCCGTCGTCGTCGCCGGCCCGCCGCAGGACGCGGGCGCTATCGTCGTTCTCGCGCCGCTTGCAGTTCTCGCCAGCCAAGCGGTCATGCGGCTTCCGCGCGGCGCTTCAGCGGCACTGGACTGGTTCGCCGTCATGACTTTCACGTTTTTCGCCAGTCTCGTGTGGCTCGGCTTCGTCGCCATGACGCTCGGCGTTCCGCCTCGAGTGGCCAACAATTTCGCGAAGCTCGCCCCGGGGTTCGTGGCGGAGGTGCAGCCGCTCGCATTCGTAGTGGCGCTGGCTTTGACGACGGCATGGCTCTACCTCGTGTTTCGAACCCCGCCTTCGGCCACGCGCGGCGTGGCCCGCTGGGCGGGCGGAATCGTGTTGCTGTGGGGCACGGTCGCGACTCTCTGGATGCCGTGGGTCGACCATCAGAAGAGTTACCATGCAGTCGCCCTGCAATTGAAGTCCATGATTCCGAGCGGCGCTCCCTGCGTCGCGGAGATCGGGCTTGGAATCACGCAGCGCGCGGCACTCGACTACCATGCACGCATCCGGACCGTCGACTACGATCCGGTCAAGCCCGAGGCCTGCCCAATACTGCTGGTACAGGGAAATCCCAGGTACGAGGAGGCGCGCCCGGGCGTGCGCTGGAACAAGATCGCGGACGTCGGCCGCCCCGGTGACAAGGCCGAACGCTATAGACTGTACGAGATCGAACCATGAACACGACGCCGCCGACCGATTGCCCGGCATGGGCGAAGCTCGTTTCACATGCGAAAGGCGCGCAGGGAATTCGCCTCGCGGATCTTTTCGCCCGCGACCCTGCACGCGGCGCGCGCTTCGCCGCCCAGGCACCGGGCGTACGATTGGACTACTCACGCCAGAGACTCGATGCCGAGACTCTGACGCTGCTCGGCGAGCTCGCAGAACAGCGCGGACTGCCCGAATGGCGCGCGGGCCTTCTCTCCGGAGCGAAAATCAACGCGACAGAGGGGCGTGCGGCATGGCATACCGCCCTGCGAGCGGGGGACGGCGCCCCTGCCGAGGTCAAGTCGGCGCTCGCGCGGATGCGCGAACTCGCGACCCGGCTGCGCGAGCGGCGCTGGCTGGGCGCCACGGAACGGCCTCTGGATCGGATCGTTCACCTGGGGACCGGCGGCTCGGACCTCGGTCCCCGGCTCCTGGTCGACGCGCTGGTCGAGTCGGGCGACCCAGCCATCGAAATTCGCTTTGCGGCCAACGTCGACCCCATCGATCTCGATCGCGCACTCCGAGGCGCGGATCCGGAACGGACGCTTTTCGTCGTCGTGTCCAAGACCTTCACGACGCAGGAGACTTTGGAAAATGCGCGTGCGGCGAGGCGCTGGCTTGAGCAACAGTTGCCGGCGCGCAGCGGAATCGAGCGCCATTTCATTGCCGTGACGGCGAATGAGGCCGGCGCGCGCTCTTTCGGTGCGCTTGAGGTGCTCCCGCTCTGGGACTGGGTCGGCGGGCGCTATTCGATCTGGTCGCCGGTCGGATTCACGGCGATGTGCGCGCTCGGCCCCGATCGCTTCGAGGAGTTTCTTGCCGGCGCGGCGGATATTGACCGCCATTTCGCCGAAACACCGTTGGCACGAAACATCCCGACCCTCCTCGGCCTCATCGGCGTCTGGAACGTGAATTTTCTCGGCGCCGCCACGCACGCGATCCTGCCCTACTCCACCGCATTGCGTTTGCTTCCTGCCTACCTGCAGCAGCTCGAGATGGAGTCGAACGGCAAGCGCGTCGATCGCGAAGGACGGACCTTTGCGTACGCCACCGCGCCTATCATCTGGGGCGCGGAGGGAACAGTCGGGCAGCACTCCTTTCATCAGCTGCTGCACCAGGGCACTCAGATGGTGCCGGCGGACTTCGTCGCGCTCGGACAGGCGCCGGGCGACCCAGCACGCCGCGAGATACTCGCCGCCCATGCGGCCGCACAAGCGGAAGCACTCGCCATGGGACAGGATGATGCCGAACTGCCCGCGCACCGCCGCTATCCTGGAAACCGATCGTCGAGCACGCTCACGCTCGAACGGCTCGATGCGCGCCACCTCGGCAGGCTGATCGCGTGTTACGAGCACAAGGTCTTCGTGCAGGGCGTAATCTGGAATATCAACAGTTTTGACCAGTGGGGCGTCGAACTCGGCAAGATGCTCGCGGCCAAGCTCTTGACTCGAGAAGCGCGGGCGCGCGAATAATCTTCGATTCGCCCCTGCACGTCAGCGACTCACACTTCACCCCGGAGGCGGCATGGACCAGGAAACCTTCAATCTCAGCATCCGCAAGTTCCTCAAGATGGTCGGCGTCAACTCGCAGCGCGAGATCGAGCAGGCGGTGCAGAAAGCGCTCGAAGGCAAGAAATTGAAAGGCGGCGAGACACTCGCGGCGAAAGTCACCTTAGAGATCCCCGCGCTCGGAGTGCGAGTACCGTTCGACGGCGAGATCAAGCTACAATAGTCATTCATGCGGGCGCGAAGCGCCGCACGAACTACGCGCGCTGGAACGGACGCGTTGCGCCGTTCAGCGCGCGTATCGGAGCCGTCAATGAATAAGCCCAGGGAATTCGATCCTACAGTCTTTGCCGAGCTGCAAGCGCTCCTCGGCGAGCGGGTGACAACCTCGTCGGGCGTGCGCGAGCATCACGGCAAGGACGAGTCGTACTTCCCGTACGCGCCGCCGGATGCGGTCGCGTTCCCGCACAGCGTCGAGGAAATCCGCGACATCGTCAACATCTGCCGCCGCTACGGGGTGCCGATGATTCCCTACGGTGTCGGCACTTCCCTCGAGGGCCACATCCTCGCGGTGAACGGGGGCGTTTGCATCGACGTCTCGCAGATGAACAACGTCCTGGCCGTGCACGAGGAGGATCTCGATGCGGTCGTGCAGGCAGGCGTGACGCGCAAGCAGCTGAACGAGCACATCAAGCACACGGGGCTGTTCTTTCCGATCGATCCGGGTGCGGATGCGACTCTCGGCGGAATGGCGGCGACCCGCGCCTCGGGCACGAACGCCGTACGCTACGGCACGATGCGCGAGAACGTGCTCTCGCTCAAGGTCGTGCTCGCCGACGGGCGCGTCATCCAGACTTCGAGCCGGGCCAAGAAATCGGCGGCCGGGTACGACCTGACGCGGCTCTTCGTCGGTTCCGAAGGAACGCTCGGGATCATCGCCGAAGTGACTGTCAAGCTCTATCCCGTGCAGGAGGCGATGTCCTCGGCGGTGTGCGCATTCGATACGATCGAGGGTTGCACCCGGACGGTGATCGAGACCATCCAGGCGGGCGTACCCGTCGCGCGCTGCGAGATCGTGTGCGACAAGACGATCGCGGCGATCAACAAGTACAAGAAGACGGACTATCGCATCGCGCCGCACCTGTTCTTCGAGTTTCACGGATCGCAGGCGAGCGTCGTCGAGCAGGCGGAAACCGTGCAGGCCATCGCCCGCGAGAACGGCGGCACCGGCTTCCAGTGGGCCACGCGCCCCGAGGAGCGCAACGCGCTTTGGGACGCGCGCCACGACGCGTATTTCGCCTGCCTTCAGATCAGGCCCGGCTGCCGGGCGCTGTCGACGGATGTCTGCGTGCCGATCTCGCGCCTCGCCGAGTGCGTGCGCGAGACCCTGGAAGACGTGAAGCGTTACATTGCGCCGGTGCCGTTGCTGGGCCACGTCGGCGACGGCAATTTCCATCTCATGCTTCTGGTCGATCCGGCGCAGCCGGAGGAGACCGAGCTCGCGAAGCAGTTCAATGCGCGCCTGGTCGAGCGCGCGCTGAGAATGGAAGGCACCTGCACCGGCGAGCACGGCATCGGCATCGGCAAGCAGGAGTCCCTGCGCAAGGAGCTCGGCGCAGATGCGATCGGGTTGATGAAAGACATCAAGAAGGTATTCGATCCGGACAACCTTCTCAACCCCGGCAAGGTTGTGCGGACATAGCGTCCGGTCAGGCGGTCATCACCTGCCTGCGGTAGTACTTCAGCTCCTCGATGGACTCCAGGACGTCGGCCCGGGCCTCGTGCTTGCTGTCTTTCTGGAATCCCTTTGCGACGTCGGGTCGCCAGCGCCTCACCAGTTCCTTGAGCGTACTCACGTCCAGATTCCGATAGTGAAAATATGCCTCGAGCTTCGGCATCCAGCGCACGAGGAAACGGCGGTCCTGGCAGATCGAGTTGCCGCACATCGGCGAGACGCCCGACGGGACATGTTGAACGAGGAACTCGAGCGCGATGCGCTCCGCGCCCGCCTCGTCGAGTCGCGCAGCGCGGACGCGGTCGACAAGCCCGGAGCGGCCGTGAACGCCCTTGTTCCAGGAGTCCATCCCATTGAGAACCTCGTCGGGCTGATGCACCGTCAGCACCGGACCTTCGACGAGCAGGTTCAGCTGCGAGTCGGTGATGACCATCGCGAGCTCGATGATCCGGTCCGAATCGGGCTGCAGGCCCGTCATTTCCATGTCGATCCAGATCAGGTTGTTCGGATCCTGCGCCATGTTTTTCTTTGTCTGCTTCGATAAGTCGCGGTATTCTCTCACGGCATGACGAACGCCTTTACCTGGGTCTTCATTCTCGCGCTCTTCGCCTCGGTCGCGACACGCATATGGCTCGCGCTGCGCCAAATTCGTCACGTCAGGGCGCACCGCGACGCGGTGCCGAGTACGTTTGCGGAGACGATCTCGCTCGCGTCGCACCAGAAGGCGGCCGACTACACTGTCGCCAGGGTCCGCCTCGGCACGGCCGATCTGCTGATCGGCGCAGGTGCGCTCCTCGCTCTGACGCTGGGAGGCATGCTGGAACGGATATCCGGTATCTGGGCGAGCGCATTCGAAACGGGCGGCATCGCGCACGGTGTGGGGCTCGTCGTGAGCGTGACGGTATTGCTTTCGATGCTCGACCTCCCGCTCACCGCATATCGCATATTCGCCATCGAGGCACGCTTCGGATTCAACAGGATGACCATCGGATTGTTTCTCGCCGATCTCGCCCGCCAAGCCCTGATCGCGGCGTTGCTGGGTATCCCCCTGATCGTGCTCGTGCTTTGGCTCATGGGGCGGATGGGAAGCTTGTGGTGGCTCTACGTGTGGCTCGCCTGGGTGGGCTTCAACCTGCTCGTCCTGCTCATCTACCCCACTTTCATCGCGCCGTTGTTCAACAAGTTCACCACCCTCGATGACCCCACGCTCAAGGAACGCATCGAGGCGCTGCTCGCGCGCTGCGGCTTCAGATCGAGCGGGCTCTACGTGATGGACGGCTCGAAGCGCTCGAGCCATGGTAATGCGTATTTCACGGGATTCGGCGCCGCAAAACGCATTGTGATTTTCGATACGCTGCTCTCCCGACTCGCCCCCTCCGAGGTCGAAGCGGTGCTCGCCCACGAGCTCGGCCATTACAAGCGGCGCCATGTCTGGAAGCGCGTTGCGCTGCTCTTTGCCGGATCGCTGGGGCTGCTTTGGGTTCTGGGCCAGCTCGCGGAGAAGCCGTGGTTTTTCCAGGGGCTTAACGTCTCGACCCCGTCGATGGCGATGGCGCTGCTGCTTTTCGTGCTCGTGATTCCGCTGTTCACCTTTTTTCTGCAGCCGCTTGCCAGCTCTTACTCGCGCCGGCACGAGTTCGAGGCAGACGCGTTCGCGGTGGCGCACGCGAGCGCCCGGGAGCTCGTACAAGCATTGGTGAAACTGTATCAGGACAACGCCTCGACCCTGACGCCGGATCCTCTGCACTCGGCGTTTTACGACTCGCATCCTCCGGCGGCTACGCGCGTCGCACGGCTGCAGGAGCTGGCGAGCGCAGGAGCGAGATGAACGGTCCCGCCGGGATTCCGGGGACGGGGGGAGCGTGACTGTGTCGCACCGATCCGGCACGGTGATCGCCGGATTCGGCCGCGACACGATAGTACGCACCGAGGACGGCGCGGTCGTGAAGTCGATCGCCCGAAGCCGCCGCGTCCAGCCCGTCTGCGGGGACCGGGTTATGCTTTCCGACGCAAGCGCGGAACGGGCGGTGATAGAGGCCGTGGCGCCCCGTCGAACCGAGTTCGCACGATCGAGCCTCGCGCGCAGCAAAGTCGTCGCCGCGAACGTCACGCAGGTGGTCATTCTCGTTGCCTGCGAGCCCTCCTTCAGCGACGAGCTCGTCTCCCGGCTGGTGGTGGCGGCCGAACGCACGGCGCTCTCGGTCGTGCTCGCGCTCAACAAGATCGACATCGTCGGGCGGCTCGCCGAGGCGCGGCGGCTCATTGGCACGTTTCGCGGCATCGGCTATCCGATCGTCGAGCTGGCAGGAGAACTCGACCCGAGTCCGCTGCGTCCTTTCCTGGTCGGTCACCGCAGCCTGCTCGCCGGACAATCGGGCATGGGCAAGTCATCGCTCGTGAAGGCACTGGTACCCGAGGCGGAAGTGCGCATCGGTGAGATCTCGCGGTTCCTCGACAGCGGGCGTCAGTCCACGACGGCTTCCCGGCTGTACGAGATCGACGCGGTCTCGGAAATCGTGGACTCACCCGGACTGGCGGAATTCGGCCTCGCAGGAATTCGCGCCCGCGAGCTGGCGGCTGGCTTCAGGGAGTTCATACCCCACGCCGGCCGTTGCAGATTCCAGGATTGCCGGCATCTCGCAGAGCCGAGTTGCGAAATTCGCGCCGCGACTCTACGTGGTTTGATTCATCCACGCCGACTGGAGCTGTATCAGCGCATCGCCCAACTGGAAGCAGCCCGGTAAGATTCGAGGCATGAAGCGTATTCGCAGCTCGCACGATCTCGTCGCCGTTCACCACTGGCGCAACCTCCTCGAATCGGAGGGAATCCGCGCGGAAGTCAGAAACGAGCTGCTCTCGTCCGCCATGGGCGAGCTCCCGCCCGCGGAGTGCCAGGTGGAGCTATGGGTTCTGAGGGACGAGGAAGCGCTGCGCGCCGAGCGCATCCTGCACGAAGGCGGGACATTGGCCGGGGAAGGCCGCAGCGCATGGCGTTGCTCGAAATGCGGTGAGAGCGGGGAGCCGCAGTTCACACAATGCTGGCGCTGCGGGTCCTGGCGACACGACCGATAGAGGGCAGACGTTTCTGCCGGCCTTAGCCGGAGACGTAGACGAACAGGCCAGCCAGGGATACGAGCGCGAGCAGGCACACCCAGAGAACGAGCGCCCGCCAGAGGAGGCCGACCGTACTATCAAGGAAGGGGCCGTCGGCGCTCTCGCCAATCCCGAGCTCGGGGCGCGGCTCGATTCCGCTGACACCCTGAATCGGCATACCCAGTCGTACGCCCATCGCCCCGGCGCCCGCCGCGAGCACGATCCCCGCGTTGTGATCTGGCCAGCCGCGGGCCTGCGTACGCCAGGAATACAGGGCATCCTCGAAATCCCCGACCACGGCAAACGCGACGGCGGTCAGGCGTACCGCGGGCCAGTCCAGTAAGAACAATGCCTTCTCCGCGAATTGGCCGAATCCACCGAGCCCGCCCCAGCGCTGGTTCAAGAAACACGTCAACCGGTACAGTATCGCGCCGCTCGGCCCAGGTAGCAGAACGTACCAAAGCAGTACGCCGAAGACGTGCCGATGCGATGCCACCAGCGCCTGCTCGATCGCGAGCCGCATCACCTCTTCGCGACTTCGCATCGCGATTGACTCCCCGCGCCACGCCGAAATGCGCTCGCGCGCGCGATCGATGTCTCCCGACTTGATCGCGAGCTGGATATCGGTAAAAAAATGGCTGGACTGGCGAAACCCGAACGTGAGGTAGAGGGCGAAGATGTCGAATGCGAGCGCCAGCAGGAAGCTCGCGCTTGCCAGGATCGCGTGGACGAAATACGCCGCGAGCACGGCCGGCACCACGGCCACCAGCCAGGCGACCGCCCCGTTGCGCGTCTCTCCGGCGTTGAAAGTGCGCTCCAGCCAGATCGCCCAGCGCGCGAGCGCGGCGGCGAATATCCTGCGGTCGCCAAGTGGGCGCCACTGCTCGATCACGAGCGCGGCAACGATCGTGAAAACGCTCATCGGTTCGGGAATTTAAGAGGAAATGTGAAGATAGCACAACCGGCGCGAAGACCTGGAGCGCCAAGGGGGTCGCCCGTCGCCTCGCCCGGCTAGGACTCCGCGTCGCGCTCGGCGAGATGGCCGTACAGATTCACCAGCATTCCCGCCGTCGCACCCCAGATATAGTGCCCCTCATACGGGATCGCGTAGAACCAGCGCGTTTCGCCCTGGAAGAGGAGCGAGTGCCGCTGATGATTGCGCGGATCGAGCAGAAAGGAGAGCGGCACTTCGAAGACCTCGTCCACCTCGCGCGCGTCCGGCGTGATCTCGAATGGCGGGGTCACGACTCCGACAACCGGCGTGATACGGTAGCCCGTGCGCGTGTAGTACTCGGACAGCCGGGCGACCAGCTCGACTCGTTCCGGAGCGAGACCGATTTCCTCCTGTGTTTCGCGCAAAGCCGTGGACTCCGGGTCGCGATCATGGGGCTCGACGCGCCCGCCCGGGAAGCTGATCTGACCCGAATGGTCGCGAAGGTGTGTCGTCCGGCGAGTAAAGAGCATGGTGAGTTCCTCGGTGCGCGCGACGATCGGTACGAGCACCGACGCAAGCCTGAGCGTGGAGCGAGCGGGCTCGACGCCGTGGTCGCCAGCCAGTATCGCTTCCGGGCGGCGCGGCCGCGCCAGCCGGCGGCGCAGCTCGGCAATGTCGAGCTCGACTGGGCCGTCGCGGGTCAGCGTGGTGCGCACCTGGAATATCCCCGAGCGAGCGCGTGTTCGCCTTGCAGCCGGGATATTAGTCCGGCTTTGAACCTGTCGAAATAACCCTGGATTGGAGGATTCATGAGACACATTAGCCTGTTTGCAGCTCTGGCGTTCGCCAGCACCGCCGCGTTCGCGTTCCATTGCCCCGCCGACATGAGAAAGATCGATGAGGCGCTCTCAAAGAAGCCGAGCCTCACGGCAGCCCAGCTGGACCAGGTGAGAAAATACAGATCCGAGGGCGAGTCGCTCCACAAGTCAGGCAAACACCAGGAATCGGTCGACACGCTCGCCAAGGCGATGAAAATCCTAAACGTCAAGTAGCTCTGCGCCTCTCCCGGTTGCGCCGTGCCCAGCACGGCGTTTTTTTGCCGACCGCTACCGCGGGCCGCGCGTAGAATCGCGCCTTTGCCTGTGGTCCCATGTTCCTGTACGCGTCCATCTCGGAGAGAGCAAAAGGCGTCTTGTTGATGCTCGGCGCGGCAGTCTGCTTTTCCACCGCCGGAATCCTGGTTCGAAACGTCAAGTCGGTCGACGCCATCGGCATCGTATTGTGGCGCTCGGTGTTCATGTTTCTGTTCATCCTATCCGTCCTCGCCGTTTGGCACCGCGGCCGGCTGGCGCAGCGCATTCGCGATGCGGGACGGCCGGGGATTCTCTCGGCCTGCTTCCTCGGAGCGACGTTCTTCTTCTTCATTTTCGCGATCACGCGCACGACGATCGCCGACGCCTCCGCCTTGATGAGCACCGGCCCGCTGTTTCTCGCCGTCGCAGCCTGGGCGTTTTTGGGGGAGCGGCCCCGTCTCGCCACCTGGATCGCGATCGGTGCGGCGCTGTGCGGCGTCGCACTCATGTTTGGCGACGGGCTCGGCAGCGGTCGGCTCGCCGGGAACATGCTTGCGCTCGGGGTGCCCGCGTGCTTCACCGTGAACTATATTGTTCTGCGGCGCGCATCCGCCACGGTGGACCCCACCGTGGCGGCGATGCTGGCTGCGCTATTCTCGGCGATCGTCGCGTTGCCGCTCGCGTGGCCGGGATCCTTCGCCCTGCGCGATCTGCCCTTGCTGATGGCGCTCGGGGTGTTCCAGACCGGTCTCGGCCTCGTGCTGATGACGCGTGCCTACCGCCGGCTGAGCGCGGGCGAACTCGGGCTGCTCGCTCTGATCGAGCCGGTGCTCGCGCCGTTGTGGGTGTGGATCGGAATTGGCGAGCGGCCAGGCGCCGCCGCGCTCGCCGGTGCGGCAACCGTGATCGGCGCGGTCCTCATCAATCAGATCTTCGCCCTGCGCTGGCGCCCGCCCGTCCCGTTAGCCGGACGGGCCCGAGAAACTTGATTCGCGCGGTTCCCGTGAGACCGTCCCGAGCGTCCCGTCACCGCGCGGACCTCAGGGAACGAGGATCACCGAGCCCGTGGTCTTCCTCGCCTCGAGGTCACGGTGCGCGCGCGCGGCTTCCGCCAGCTTGTAGCGCGCCGTAATCTCGATCTTGACTTTCCCGGACTTGACCACGTCGAACAAGGACTTGGCCGTTTCCTCCAGCTCGGCGCGCGAGGCGACGTATGTCACGAGCGTGGGCCGCGTCAGGTAGAGCGAGCCCTTCTGCGACAACACACCGGCATTGAACGGCGGGACGGGACCCGAGGAGTTTCCGAAAGAGACCATCATGCCGCGCGGTTGCAGGCAATCGAGCGAACCTTCCCACGTCGTCTTGCCGACCGAGTCGTAAACCACCGGAACACCCTTCCCCCCCGTGATCGCCTTTACTCGCTCCACGAAATTCTCACGGGTGTACACGATCGTGTGATCGCACCCGTGCGCCTTGGCGAGAGCCGCCTTCTCGTCGGATCCGACGGTTCCGATCACGGTCGCACCGAGCACTTTGAGCCACTGGCAGGCGATCAAACCGACGCCACCGGCCGCCGCATGGAAAAGAACCGTATCTCCGCGCTTAACGGCGTACGTGCGGTGAATCAGGTACTGCGCGGTCATCCCCTTGAGCATCATCGATGCGGCCTGCTCGTCACTGACACCCTCCGGGATCTTTACGAGCCGGTCGGCCGCAAACAGACGGGCCTCTGCGTAGGATCCGGGCGGGCTGCCCGTATACGCTACGCGATCGCCCGGTTTCACCGACGTCACGCCAGGCCCCACCGCCTCGACCACGCCAGCGCCCTCGTTGCCCGTGCCCGAAGGCAACGTAATCGGATAGAGGCCCGAGCGCTGATAGGTGTCGAGAAAGTTGACGCCGATCGCCTTGTGACGGACGCGGGCCTGACCCGCGCCCGGATCACCGACATCGACCTCCTCGAATTCGAGCACCTCGGGTCCGCCCGTCTTGTGAAAGCGAATCGCTTTTGCCATTAGGTTTCTCCTTTTCAAGTTTTCCAGCAGTTCATTTCTCGGCCCCTTCGTCCTTGGTCGGGGTCTCCTCGCCGCTCTGCGGCGAGGAAGTCTTCGGCGCCATGGCCCGCTGAGCAGCCAGCCATGGCCAAAGCAACGCGCCCGCGGGATCACGCGGCCCTCCGGCAACGGAAGTAGCACCAGACGCCTGCCCTCCCGCCGCCGGGCTTTCCGTGCCGGCCGCTGCGCGCATTGCAAGCAGCGCCGATTTCTGGACCTCCAGCCCCTGAATCGACAGCCGCACCATGTTCAGATTCATGGAGAGCCAGCCCTCGACCGATTGCAGATCGGCGATGCGCTGCTCCACCTCGTGCGGATCGAGAGTCGGCATCGCCATCCCCGGTACGGGCAATCCAAGCGGCCCCCAAAGCCTGCGGAACATTTCGAACGGATCGCTCGAGTATTTTTCGTCCGGCATATCGAATACCTTGCGTTCTGTAGAAACAAGCCGTGCAAGTCGCCGCGGCTTGGGCCGAGCTAGGACTGCGCGCCCTCGAAAAACTCCCGCACTTCATGCTCGCGGCTCAGCGTGTCCTGGTACCCGAGATCGATCAGCGCGCGACAGAACGACTCCTCGAATAGTAGATAGCTTGCGAGGTTGGACCCCGATCGATTGAGCGCGCCCGTTGGCCGGAGCAGGAACCGCACAGTGCGCGGAATCTCGTGCACAAAACGCGCAGCGATGCGCTCGATCGGCTGCGACGGCGAGATGAACAGCACCTTGATCGGCCGCAGAGCAAGCTTCGCGGCGGTGAGCGCCTCGGCCGGGATTGCCGAAAGCGTGCGATTGATGCGCTCGAGCCGCTCGATATCCACCATCAAGGTGTCTAGGAAAATGCTGTTCAAAGCATGGCCGGCGATCTGCGCCAGCGATGGATAGATATTGGAACGCGCGCGGACCTGGTCGGACACTTGCCTACCCGTGCCGACGATCAGAACACGGTCGGCCCCCAGGTGCAGCGCCGGGCTCACCGGCGCGATCTGCCGCATCGAGCCGTCGCCGAAATACTCGCGGTGCACCTTGACTGCCGGGAAGATGAACGGCAGCGCAGACGACGCAAGCAGGTACTCAAGCTTGAGCGTGACGGCCGCCCCGATGCGCTGGTTTCTCTCCCACATCTCGATTCCCGAGCCGCCCTGGAAGAAGGAAACGCTCTGTCCGGTGGTATATCCGGACGCGGTCACGCACACCGCATAGAGCGAGCCCGAATCGATGTTCGCCTGAATGCGCTCGAACTCGAGCCTTTTCTCCAGCATGTCGCGCAAGGGATCGTTGTCGAGCAGCGACATCGGATTGCGGCGCGAGACAAGCATGAAGGTCGAGAGCCAGCGCGCGCCGTTCTTGGCGATGCTCCAGGCGTCGGTTCGATAGATGCGCTCGCACCGCATGTGCTCCCACACCTCGAGCAAATTGGAGACGGCGCGCGGGAAATCGTCCGCGTGGATCGCGAGCGTCGCGGCGTTGATCGCACCGGCCGAAGTGCCGCATAAGATCGGGAACGGATTTTTCACCGGATTCCCAAGAATGTCTCGCACGGCCTTTACCACCCCGGCCTGGTAGGATGCGCGTGCGCCCCCACCGGTGAGTATCAAGCCGGCCCGTGGCCGCGCGGGACTGACACCCGCTATCCCGGCGGTCTCTTTGTCGGCGCTCGCCATGGCTGTGTTCATGGTCAGAAAAGGCTCTGCTCGCCGCCCCTGGGGGCATTCGCGTCAACCACGGTCAGCGCGGTCATGTTGACGATGCGACGCACCGTAGCGGAGGGAGTGAGGATATGCACGGGCCGGGCGGTACCGAGCAGGATAGGCCCGATCGTAACCCCGTCGCCGGCCGCCGTCTTGAGAAGATTGAACGCAATGTTCGCCGCGTCGAGTGTCGGCATGATGAGAAGGTTTGCCTCGCCCTTGAAACGGGAGTTCGGGAACACTTTGAGCCGGATTTCCTCGGATAGAGCGGCATCGCCGTGCATCTCCCCTTCGATCTCGAGATCGGGCGCGCGTTCGTTGACGAGAGCCAGCGCGCGCTGCATCTTGACGGATGACGGAATCCTGACGGAGCCGAAGTTCGAGGCCGAAAGCAGCGCCACCTTCGGCACCATACCAAAACGCCTGACCTCGTCCGCCGCGAGCATCGTCATCTCCGCGATGTGCTCGGCATCGGGCTCCGGCGTGACGTAGGTATCGCAAATGAACACCGTATGCTTGGGCAGGATCAAGGCGTTCATCGCGGCGTAGTGTCGTACGTCCGGCCGCAGTCCGATGACTTGGTCGACATATCGAAGATGCAGCGCGTGGGTGCCGAACGTTCCGCAGAGCATGCCGTCGACTTCCCCTTTGTAAATCAGCATCGCCCCGATCAATGTGTTACGCCGCCGCATCTCGACCTTCGCATACTCCGGGGACACGCCCTTGCGCTCGGTCAGCTTGTGATAAGTGCTCCAGTAGTCGCGGTAGCGCGGATCGTGCTCCGGATTGACGACATCGAAATCCTTCTCGGGCCGAATGCGCAAGCCCAGCCGCTCGAGTCGCTGCTCTACGACCTGCGGCCGGCCGATGAGGATCGGCTTGGCGAGTCCCTCGTCAGCCACAATTTGTACCGCTCTGAGAACACGCTCGTCTTCGCCCTCCGCGTAGACAATGCGCTTAGGGGAAACTTTGGCCGCCGAAAACAGCGGCTTCATGATCAGGCCGGAGTGATACACGAACTGCGACAGAGACTCGCGGTAGGAATCCATGTCCCCAATCGGCCTCGTCGCGACACCCGAGTCCATTGCAGCTTTCGCCACGGCAGGGGCGATCCGCGCGATAAGCCGTGGATCAAAGGGCTTTGGTATCAAGTAGTCGGGTCCGAAGTGCAACGACTCGATACCGTAGGCGATCGCAACCTGCTCCGATGTTTCAGCCTGCGCCAACTCGGCGATGGCCCGTACCGCCGCGAGCTCCATTTCCGTTGTGATCGTGGTGGCGCCAACGTCGAGCGAGCCTCGAAAAATAAACGGAAAGCACAATACGTTGTTGACCTGATTCGGGTAGTCGGAGCGACCGGTCGCAATGATGCAGTCGGGTCGCACCGGCTTCGCGACCTCCGGACGGATCTCAGGCTCGGGATTTGCAAGCGCGAGTATGAGCGGCCGATCCGCCATCTTCCGTAACATGTCAGGCTTCAGCACCCCGCCCGCCGAGAGTCCGAGAAACACGTCCGCCGCATCGATTGCGTCCGCGAGCGTGCGCGCGTGCGTCTCTTTCGCATAGCGTTCCTTGTCCGGATCCATCTCTTCGGTCCGCCCCTTGAATACCACGCCCTTGATGTCAGTGACCGTGATGTTCGCGAGCGGCAATCCCATCTTGACCAGCAGGTCGAGACACGCGAGCGCCGCGGCACCTGCGCCCGATGAAACGAGCTTCACCGTCGCCAAGTCCTTACCGACCACCTTCAGACCGTTCAAGATGGCTGCGCCGACGATGATTGCCGTGCCGTGCTGATCGTCGTGGAATACGGGAATCTTCATGCGTTGCCTGAGCATGCGCTCGACATGAAAGCACTCCGGCGCCTTGATGTCCTCGAGGTTGATTCCTCCGAAAGTCGGCTCCAGTGCAGCGATGATGTCGACCAGTTTGTCCGGGTCGCGTTCGTCGATCTCGATGTCGAAGCAATCGATGCCTGCGAATTTCTTGAAGAGCACCGCCTTACCTTCCATCACGGGCTTGGCGGCCAGCGGCCCGATGGCGCCCAACCCGAGCACCGCAGTCCCGTTAGTCACCACGCCGATAAGATTGGCGCGCGACGTCAGATTGACGGCCATCCCGGGGTCTCTTCGGATCTCCTCGCAGGCCGCCGCAACTCCCGGCGAGTACGCAAGCGCGAGATCGCGTTGATTAGTCAGCTGCTTTGTCGGCTGGATCGAGATTTTTCCCGGCCGCGGCAATCTGTGGTATTCGAGGGCGCTCGCTTTTAGTTGCTCTTCCACACTCTTTTCCTCATATGCACCGGCCGCCCCATCAACCTCGGGACGAGAATGCGGCACGCTCGGAGAGAAAATTATAGCTCACGGCCCTTTCTCGGCGTCCGTTCAGTTGCACGCCGGATCCATCGCCGTAGGTTCGTATAATCGAGTGCACGGGACCCACTCCCATTCAGCAATGCGCAGTCGCACGGATTTCCGACTCAGAGCGGCCCTCACTGCAAAGCGTGCGCTCGAGATCGAGCCATTCGAAGTAATGGAGGTTCTCGCGCGCGCGCAGAAGCTCGAGGCCGCGGGGAGGCGGGT
Source organism: Burkholderiales bacterium (assembly GCA_041576355.1). Lineage (GTDB taxonomy): Bacteria > Pseudomonadota > Gammaproteobacteria > Burkholderiales > SG8-39 > JAOUFA01. Next base: position 9,689 of record JBFGLA010000005.1, on the reverse strand, counting down.
GGTACACATGGAGATAGGTGAACCCGATTTCACGGCCCCCGAACCGGTCGTCGAAGCGGGCGTGCGTGCGCTGCGCGGCGGTCTCACTGCCTACACCAGTTCGCTCGGATTGAGCGCGCTACGCGAAGCGATAGCCGCATACTACGCGCAACGCTACGGCCACACCGTGTCGCCCGCGCGGATAGCCGTCACCGCCGGGGCGTCCGGTGCGCTGCTGCTCGTGCTGGGAATGCTCGTCAATCCTGGCGACGAGGTGCTCGTACCCGATCCGGGTTATCCCGGTTATCGCCACTTCGTTCGTGCATTCGAGGGAGTGCCGAAACCGGTTCCGGTCGGACCGGCGGCGATGTTTCAGCCGACATTGGAGGACATCCGCAGTGCGTGGGGACCGAGGACAATCGGGATGGTGCTTGGCTCGCCCTCGAATCCAAGCGGCACCTTGCTTGCGGCCGACGAGCTGCAGCGCATCGCGGCTTTCATCGCCGAGCGCGGCGGGGTATTCGTTGTCGATGAGATCTATCAAGGGCTCGTATATGGTCAGCAGTCACAGACCGCCCTTGGACTGCCGGGAGACGTCGTACTCGTAAACAGCTTTTCCAAGTACTTCTGCATGACGGGGTGGCGCCTCGGTTGGACCGTCTTGCCTGAAGCACTCATGCGGGGATTCGAGAAGTTGGCGCAGCACCTCTTCATCTGCGCCCCTGCAGCCGCGCAGCATGCAGCCCTCGCTGCGTTTCAACCTGAAACGCTCGCGATTCTCGAGCAGCGACGCCAAGAATTCGAGCGCAGGCGCGATTTTCTCGTTCCCGCGCTCGAGCGCGCCGGGCTTCGCGTCCCGGCCCGTCCCAGCGGGGCTTTCTATGTATTCGCCGACTGTTCGGGATTCGGGCGCGACTCCCGGCGATTCACTTTCGACCTGCTCGAATCGGAGGCCGTCGCCGCCACGCCCGGTGTCGATTTCGGTTCAAACGCAACCGCGAGCTTCATCCGGTTCGCCTATACCCGCGGCCTGGACGATTTGAGGGAGGGTGTCCGGCGTATCGCCCGACTGATCGGCCGCGGCTGATTACGCTCCGGCGGCGCGGCTATCAGCCTTGCTGCCGCAGCCGCTGCACGGTCTGTTCCAGGCGGGAGCGTTCGGTGAGCACCTTGTTCGCGTACTGGGACGTGGGTTCGTCGAAGGCGCCTCCATACACCTGAAGCGCGGTCTCGAGTTGCCCGAACCGTTTTAGATACTCGCGCAAGATTTGGGCACCGACCAGGATGTTCACCTCCGGATCGAGTAATGCTCCCTCGCCGCCGTGGTGGCGCAGCTTGTCCAGATGATATTTGGGGATAATTTGCATCAAACCCTTGGCGCCCATAAAGCTCTCGGCGACGGGGTTATACCGGGATTCCACCGCCACCACCGCCAAGATAAGCAGTGGATCCACCCGGAGATCCTGCCCCGCGCGGTAGGCAGTAGACACAAACGCGCTAACCGCCTGATCCGCAATCCGATAGCGTTTGGCGATGAATCCCGCGACGGCGCGCTGCTCATCGATTAGGAACTCACTCTCCTCCGGCTCCGAATAGATTGGGGCTGTCCTGACCGCGCCCTGAACGGCCGGCGCCGCGCTCTGGGCGTTCGCGGCCACGTGCTGCATGAGTAAATCCCGTGGCGCCGGGAAGGCAACCACGAGCACTGCGGCCAAGCCCAGGAGGGCAAGAATCGCACGCGTGATCGATGCAATGCGCGTCGCGACGGCTACCCCGCCCAATCGGATCGTGCTGCTTGTTGCATTCACACTAGACCTCCTTCCACGACTGCCTCCTTTGAGGAACAGAGCAACCCCGCCTACCACGTCTTCTAGCTCGGGCGCGGTAGACCGAACACACCCGTCGCCCGGGATAGCACCCCCGAGGCAGGTTCAAGCAAAGTGTGAATTATGCCCGCTTTTGTGCGCCGCGAAAAGTGCCGAATTACCAATAATTCTTCTATTAGTCAATGACTTCCAACCCTAAGCCAGAACCTGTACTCACGCCGCGAAACAGTTGTTTCGGCACTTCTTTTTTGCGGTCTGGACGGGTATACGAGGCCTTAAAATACCCGCGTAAGACAAGAGTCCGGCCTGACCCCTCGGCCGGATCTCAGACGAAACTCGCGGACCCGCCCTGGCCCTCCAGTTGGCCTGACGACCAAGGAGGTCCGCGAAGCTTCAGAGGCCTAGGCGGATTGTTCCCCGCCCCATTCCCGATCGGTTCCCGGTTACGGCCGGGATCCGGTCGGAAACGGCCATGCGGCTGCTGGATTCAGCGCGGTTTGCGCGCCGGGGGTCGCAGCGGTAGACGGCGGGGTTGCTTGGCCCGTCATCGATGCCGCAGGGCTGGCCTTAGGTTTGGCGGGCTTTTTCGCCTGTTTCTTCTTTGTGGCCGCTTTCGGCTTCTTTTTGCCTGCCTTTTTCTTTGCTTTTTTCTTGCCCGCCGCCTTTTTCTTGGCGGACTTGCCTGCCGCCTTCTTCTTCTTCTTCTTAGAAGCTTTCTTCTTTTTCTTTTTTGCGGGTTTCTTCGCCTTTTTCTTCGTTGCCATAGTTATCTCCTTAAGAGTAGTTGCACAAATAAAGCCCGGCCGTACGGCTCGGACTATCCAACCGCCGCGAGAACAGGAGCCCTCGCGGCACGCTGAATTCCATTCGGAACACATCGCTCATACATCGCCTCATACATCGCCTTGCGCAAGCACGTCCTGGTACAAGATATCCGGATCAAGCCGGATGCCCCCTTCCCAGGTCACGGTCGACGTTTCGGGGTCTACGCTGACCTTCTCGAACTCCCGAGCGTCTCGCCAAAGCTTGAATGCACCGATCTCGAGCAAGTTGCCGAGAAATACGCTTCCCTCCAGGCCATCGTCGAATCGAAGCCACAGCCTGTAGTCCTCCTCGGCCTTGCATGCCGTAACTCGATGCACCGTGATAGTCTCCTCTTGCATAGTCATTGGGGGATGGAAAGCCCGGACAGGCAGACTCAGTCCCAGCTCAGCGCCCCTCCCGTCTGATACTCGATGACCCGGGTCTCGAAGAAGTTCCTCTCCTTCTTGAGGTCGACCATCTCGCTCATCCACGGGAACGGATTGATTGCACCCTGGAAGAGAGGATCGAGCCCGATCTGCTGGCATCGCCGGTTGGCGATAAAGCGCAGGTACTCCTTGAACATCGGGGCATTGAGTCCAAGCACACCGCGGGGCATGGTGTCCTCGGCGTAACGAAACTCGAGATCGACGGCGACCCTGAAGAGCTCATGCAGTTCTTCCCGGAACTCCGCCGTCCAGAGATGCGGGTTTTCCAGTTTAATCTGATTGACGAGATCGATTCCGAAATTGCAGTGCATCGATTCATCGCGCAGGATGTACATGTACTGCTCGGCGGAGCCGGTCATTTTGTTCTGCCGCCCGAGCGCAAGAATCTGGACGAAGCCGACGTAAAAGAAGAGCCCCTCCATCAGGCATGAAAACACGATCAGGCTCTTCAGAAGTCGCCGATCGTTCTCCGGAGTTCCGGTCACGAACGTCGGGTTCGTAAGCGTGTCGATAAAGGGTACCAGGAACTCGTCCTTGCCCCGGATCGAGGGGATCTCATGGTACGCGTTGAACACCTCGCCCTCGTCCAGATCGAGGCTCTCGACGATGTACTGGTAGGCGTGCGTGTGGATGGCCTCCTCGAACGCCTGCCGCAGAAGATATTGGCGGCACTCCGGTGCGGTGATGTGGCGGTAGGTTCCGAGAACGATATTGTTTGCGGCCAGCGAATCCGCAGTGACGAAGAACCCGAGATTTCGCCTGACGATCCGCCGCTCGTCGTCGCTCAACCCCCGGGGATCTCTCCAGAGAGCAATGTCGCGACTCATGTTGATTTCCTGCGGCATCCAGTGGTTTGCGCAAGCAGCCACGTACTTATCCCACGCCCACTGATACTTGAACGGTACGAGTTGATTGACGTCGGCCTTCGAGTTGATGATTCGCTTGTCTTCGACCGTAATGCGACGGAAGGCGTTGCCGGCGGCGAAACGCTCTTCCTTCCCTCCCGCCGAAGGAACAAATCCGCTCACTGGCCGGATCGCCAAGCCAGGCATCGCACCTCGATGGCCGTCTTCCTCGAACGTCAGCATGAATAATCCCTTGTACCGGCCCGCTCTATTGGCACGCCTCGCACTCCGAATTTCCGATCGCACAAAAGGCCGGATCGAGCGATTCCGCCTCGTGTCCGGTGCCCCCTCCGGGCGCGGGCACCGAGTTCAATTGACCGGCTTTCACCGTCGATTTCTCGGCATGCGTTGCTCCCAGTGCACGGAGGTAATAGGTCGTCTTGAGTCCGCGAATCCAGGCAAGCTTGTAGGTCTCATCAAGCTTCCGCCCTGATGCCCCCGCCATGTAGATGTTCAGGGACTGCGACTGGTCGATCCATTTCTGGCGTCGCGCCGCCGCTTCAACCAGCCACTTGGGTTCGATCTCGAACGCCGTAGCATAGATCCGGCGTAGATCCGCTGGAATCCTGTCGATTCGCGACAAATTGCCGTCAAAGTACTTCAGGTCAGAAATCATCACTTCGTCCCACAAACCCGCGCGCCGCAAGTCGGAAACGAGTTGCTCGTTCGCCACCGTAAACTCACCCGACAGGTTGGACTTCACGTATAGATTTTGATAGGTCGGCTCGATCGACGCGGATACCCCGACGATGTTGGCGATCGTCGCGGTCGGCGCGATTGCTATGCAGTTGGAATTGCGTATCCCGTGTTTCCGGATATTCTCGCGCAGGCAATCCCAATCGAGGGTCGCGCTCCGGTCGACGTCGACATAGCCGCGTCGCTCGGCGGCAAGCAGGTCCAGCGTGTCCTGCGGCAGGACACCACGATCCCAAAGCGATCCCTCGAACGTGGGATAGCAGCCTCGCTCCTCGGCAAGCTCGGTTGAGGCCCAGTAAGCGGCAAAGGCGACCATCTCCATCGATCTATCCGCGAAAGCGACCGCTTCCGGCGACGCGTAGGGAACGCGCAGCTTGTGGAGGCAGTCCTGAAAGCCCATGATCCCGAGCCCGACCGGCCGGTGGCGAAGGTTCGAGTTCCTGGCCTTGTCCACGGCGTAGTAGTTGATGTCGATCACGTTGTCCAACATCCGCATGGCCGTGCGAATCGTTTTCTGCAGCTTCTCGAAATCGAGCCCTCCGTCGGCCATGTGCGCCAGCAGATTGACTGAGCCCAGATTGCAGACCGCAATCTCGTCGCGAGACGTGTTCAGTGTGATCTCTGTGCACAGATTAGAGCTGTGCACGACACCAGCATGCTGCTGCGGACTGCGGATATTGCACGGATCCTTAAAAGTGACCCAAGGATGCCCGGTCTCGAACAACATCGAGAGCATCTTGCGCCAGAGATGAACCGCCGGGATCTTCTTGTGGAGCTTGATCTCCCCCGCGATCACCTTGTCTTCGTAACGGGTATAAGCTTCCTCGAAGGCGCTCCCGTATTTATCGTGTAAGTCGGGTACGTCCAGTGGACTGAATAGCGTCCAGTCGGCGTTGTCCAGGACGCGCTTCATGAACAGGTCAGGAATCCAATTGGCCGTGTTCATATCGTGGGTTCGGCGGCGATCGTCCCCCGTGTTCTTGCGAAGCTCCAGGAACTCCTCGATGTCGAGGTGCCAGGTTTCGAGGTAAGAGCAGACGGCTCCCTTCCTCTTCCCGCCCTGATTGACCGCGACCGCCGTATCGTTGACGACCTTGAGGAAGGGTACGACTCCCTGGGACTTTCCGTTGGTACCCTTGATGTGGGACCCCAGTGCGCGCACCGGAGTCCAATCGTTGCCCAGCCCCCCCGCGTACTTCGCCAACAGCGCGTTGTCCTTGATCGCGCCGTAAATGCCTTCAAGATCGTCCGACACAGTGCTCAGGTAACAAGAGGAGAGCTGCGGACGCAGTGTCCCCGAATTGAACAGCGTGGGGGTCGAACTCATGAAATCGAACATCGAAAGCACGTCGTAGAACTCTATCGCCCTCGCTTCCCGATCGCGCTCATTCACCGCAAGGCCCATGGCGACACGCATGAAGAACGCCTGCGGAAGTTCGATGCGCCTTCCGTCCACGTGCAAGAAATAGCGGTCATACAGCGTCTGCAGGCCGAGGTATCCGAATTTGAGGTCGCGTTCCGCCCTCAACGCCCGCCCGAGACGCTCGAGATCGAACTTCCCAAGCTCAGGGTCCAGCAGCTCAGAGACGATTCCGCGCTCTATGAACTCGGGGAAGTATGCCGCGTAGCGAGTCGCCATGCGGGCCTGCGCCACCTCCTCGCCGAGGACTTCGCTGCGAATCGTGTTCAGGAGAAGCCGCGCCGTAACATAGCTATATGCTGGATCCTTCTCGATCAGCGCGCGCGCGGCGAGGATGGCCGACTTGCGCACCTCGCCGATCGGAACACCGTCGTACAGGTCGCGCAGAGTCGCATCGAGAATCGCCGACGGAGCGAGGTCACCATCGAGGCCCGCGCAAGCGCTTTCGATAAGATCCTTCAGCCGATCGACATCGAGCGGGCGCCGCACACCCTGGTCCAGAACGTGGAGCGACGACGATGCGATCGGCGCGCGGCCCGCCTGTTCCTGTGCCCGCGCCTTGGCGCGAGCTTCCCTGTACAAGACGTACGCGCGAGCGACATCGTGCTCGCCAGAACGCATCAGCGCGAGCTCGACCTGATCCTGGATATCTTCTATATGGAAGGTCCCGCCCTGCGGCTGCCTACGCACCAGCGCGGACACGACCGTCTCGGTCAGGCCGGATACCAACTCTCTGATCCGCGCCGAGGCGGCCCCTTGGCTCCCGCTCACCGCGAGAAACGCCTTAGTCATCGCCACCGAGATCTTGCCGGGCTCGAAACCGACCACCGCCCCGTTGCGACGTATGACTTTGCAGTCCTGATATGCGGTACGGGCTACCGCAATGGACTCGGAAACATTCACGCTCAATATCGGATTTGCCGCCACCTCACCCTCTTGAGCGATCTGCATGCCGTTCTCCCGTCTCCTTTCGTTCCGGCGCCCAACAACAACCACAACATTTAGTACTTGCAGGGCGCTATCGAACTATTCCTAGTGGACGGAATTTACCACCAAAAAAAAAAATTGCAAGCCGCGAGCGCGCATTCCTTGTCAGGCTGCAGAATTTCTGGAGAAGGATGCGGCGCGCCGGAGCGCCGGCGCCGGTCAAACGCGCGATAACTCGCGCAGCAACCGGCCCCAGTCGAACCGCTTCCCGGGGTCAGTCTTGCGCTGAGGCGCCACGTCGCTATGCGAGGCGATGTCACGCAGCGGCAGGATCCGCCGCAGCGCGCGTACCACCGCAGCAAGCGTGCGGTACTGAGCACCTGGAAAGGGAGTGTGGTCGGTGCCCTCAAGCTCCAACCCTACGGAAAAGTCATTGCAACGCTGGCGGCCTCGCCAAGAAGACGCTCCGGCGTGCCAAGCGCGACGCTGCACGGGAACGAACTGGAGAAGTTCTCCGTCGCGGCGCACAAGAAAGTGCGCCGAGACACGCAGTCCGGCGAGGCCTCGGAAATAGGCGTGTGCACCGACGTCCAGGCGATTGGTGAAGAGGCGCTCGACCGAATCGCCTCCGAATTGCCCGGGCGGCAAGCTGATCGAGTGAAGTAGGAGCAGCGTCACCGGCGTCTCAGGGGGCCTGTCGTCGCAATTCGGTGAAGCGACGTACCGCGCCCCCGCAACCCGACCCTCTCTTCCGACCTCCATCAGCCGTCGGCGCCCGCAGTGGGGTCGGCGTCGGGTTCCCGGATGCCAAGCCGCTGCATGCGATAACGCAGTTGGCGAAAAGTGATGCCAAGCAGTCGGGCAGCGGCCGTTCGGTTAAAGCCGGTCTTCGCGAGCGCATCGAGGATCGCCTCGCGCTCGACGCGGTCAAGGTATTTGGGCAAGGTCGACGCGCCGGCGCCCGGAGCTGGGCTCTCAGCCACAGCCGGCGCCTCGGGAACCGCTGGCGCATGCACGTGCAGGTCCTCGGGCTGGATGAGCTGCGCCCCGGAGAGCGCGGTCGCCCGCTCCAGCATGTTCTCCAACTCCCTGATATTGCCGGGGAAATCATACCCCATCAGCTTCTCGACGGAGGCTGGCGTGAGGGTGTGGCGGGGCGCGCCGGAGCTCGCCGCAATCCTCGCCAGGATGCGCTCTGCGATAAGCGGAATGTCATCGCGACACTCCCGCAACGGCGGCATCTTGAGCTCAATCACGTTCAGCCGATAGAAGAGGTCCTGGCGAAACGTTCCGGCATCGACGCACTTCCCGAGATCCCGATGAGTCGCGGAGATGATTCGAACATCCACGGGCTCTTCCTGGGTGGATCCGATCTTACGCGCGCGCTTTTCCTGGATTGCCCTGAGCAACTTCACCTGCATCGGCAAGGGAAGGTCGGCGACCTCGTCAAGGAATAGCGTTCCGCCATTAGCTGCCTGAAAGAACCCATCCCGATCCTCTCCTGCTCCCGTAAAGGCGCCCTTACGATAGCCGAAGAATTCGCTTTCCATGAGAGCCTCTGGAATCGCGCCGCAATTCACCGCGACGAAAGCCTTGTCGCGGCGGGCTCCATTTTCATGAATCAGGCGCGCCGCAAGCTCCTTGCCGCTGCCTGACTCGCCGGATATGTACACCGGCGCCTGGGTACGCGCGAGCTTACCTATCAGCTCACGCACCCGCATCAGCGGCGCGCTCGCACCGAGCAGTTGCTGGTCATCTGCGCGCGCCGGGCCCTGCTCAGGAAGGGAAAGCGCTGCACGTATCAGCGCGCGCAGCTGCTCAAGAGCCACCGGCTTCGATACGTAGTCGAATGCGCCCGCCTTGAGCGCGGCGACGGCGTTCTCTGCACTTCCGAACGCCGTAATCACGGCGACGGGCAGGTCCGCGTCGAGCTGCGAGATGTGCCTGACCAGCTCGAGTCCATCACCATCCGGCAGACGCATGTCGGTCAAACAGAGATCGAACGTGTCCCGCACGAGGTAATCCTTCGCCTCCGCGATGGTGCCGGCTGCGACGACATCGAGACCCATTTTGATCAGGGTGAACTCGAGTAGCTCGCGAATATCCGGTTCGTCGTCGACGACGAGAACCCGGGCATTGCGCGCCTTGGCGATTCGTTCCGCTCGCTTCATGCGGGTCCGGCCTCTTCGCAAAGAATTCTGAAATGCGCGCCGGACATGTCGTCGACGTAGTCCAGGCTCGCGCGATTCGCGGCGCATAGCTCGCGGGCGAGATACAGGCCGAGCCCGGTTCCTTTGCTGTCTGTGGTGAAGAACGGCTCGAACAGGTGTCCTTGTATGGACGACGGCACGCCCGGCCCGTTGTCGATGACGCTCAATTCCACTTGACCGGCGAACGACCTCAGGACGACCCGAACGCTTTGCGCCTCGGGTGCAGCGTATCGCAACGCATTTCGCAGCAGATTCCACATGATTTGCCGCAAGTGATCGCGGTCAAACGAGACAGCAGCGTCGCACGTCGCCTCCACCGCGAAGCGCTCACGCGGGATCGATTCATTGGCGACGAATTCCTCTACGAAAGACGTCAGCCAGGCGTTCAGGCCGATGCGCTCGATAGAGGTCCGATCGCGGCGATTCAGTTGCATCACGTCGGAAACCAGGCGCTCCAGGCGGCGCGTGTTGTCGTT
>JBFGLA010000004.1:0-25503 GCA_041576355.1 Burkholderiales bacterium | reverse complement strand
TCGGTTTTTCGGGCTACCTGGTCACGATCGTAGGCGGCGCGTGCGTCGCGTTGATCTACTTTGCCCGCAACCGGGTGCGTGATGCCCTCGCGCCAGCCGGAGGTTGAGCGTCATGAAACTGCGTGGCGTCTTTCTTGGAAAACCGATCCACTGGCTGCCGTGGCCCATCGTCGCCGGGTTGTTCATAGGGATGGACGCGCTGCACCTGCACGTGACGCGGTTCAATGTCTTCGCCTTCGTACTGCTGGGGATCGCGGCCGCAGTCGTCGCGTACGTCGTGCTCACCACAGGTCGGGACGAGCAGGTCACCCGGGAGCCGATCCCGCCGGACCGCGACTCAGCGGGGAACGGCAGCGAGCACTGAGCCGCCGGCGACGCCCTCGCTCGACGAGATTACTCGAGACTAGCCGCGCCCGGCCGGAATGCCGAGTTCCGCACAGATCCGAGTAATCAACGCCCTCAGCTCTTCGACCTCGCCCTCGAGCCGAGCGACGTTAGCCTTGAGCGCCGCCATCTCCCCCAGAGAAACATCCCCGCCACCCTTAGCGTCTGTCGCCGGCGCCTCGACCTTCGGCGTCCCGCTCAGCAGATGAGCCCAGCGGTTCTCCCGTGCTCCGGGAAGGCGCGGCAGCTCCACGACCAGCGCCCCCGCCGTTCGGGCCGCCAGCTCGTTCAAGAAGCCCTCCACAGCGGAGATATCGGCGAAGCGGTGCAGCCGCTCGCAGGCGATGCGCAACTCCCCGGCCGTTTGGGGGCCGCGCAGCATGAGAGCGGTCAAGATGGCCGTGGACTGGGTCGGCACGTGCAGTACGCGCTCGATGTTGTGCGCGTAGCGGGCGACCCGCCCGCCGCTCGATTCGACGACGAGGTTGTAGCTCTTCAGGCTGTCGAGCGCGGCCTGGGCTTCGGCCTCGCTCACTTGCATGACCGGGTCGCGGCTGGTCTTCTGGCTACACCCGGAGACGAGGGCATTGAGCGTCAGCGGATAGGCGTCGGGGACGGTGCGCTCTTTCTCGGCGAGGGTGCCGAGAACGCGGGTTTCGAGGAGCGACAAGGCGGGCGGGTTGGACATGGCGGGGATTCGGTGGAGGAAGCTCGCGTCGGCGCCGGTCAGTGGGTCACGTCACGGCGCCCCTCCGCCGGGCCGCTTCTTGTGGAACTTCCGGAAGGGTTTCTTGCCTTGCGGGTTGCCGCCGGGCCGGTGGTGCTGCTGCCCCGGGGCGGGAGGGGCGTTCCGGCGCGCGCCATGCTGCTCCGGAGGCTGGTGTCGATTGGCCGAGGCGAGTTGGATCTCGAGCTCGTTGATCTCGTCCCACTGGGCATCGGTACGCTGCCTCTCCGGTATGGCGAGAAGCTCTTGCAGGCGCTGGCGGGGGGAAGGTGGTTGCGGTGTATCCATGCCGGTATTATCCCATCGATGCGGGAAGCGTCACGCGTAGCCCACGCTGCGCCGATCGAGCGACACCGCTTTCACCAGCGCGTAAACCGCAACGCCCGGGGCGAGGCGGAGATCGGCGACCGACTTGCGCGTCACGCGCGAAATGAGGGCCGCGCCGCCGATGTCGAGCTGCACGTCGACGCTCGATCCGGACTCGACGCCGAGGGCGACGATGCGCCCAGGCAGCACGTTGAGGATGCTCAGCCCTTCGGGCCGGGTGCGCGCGAGCGACACGTCGCGCGCGCGGATGCGTACCCGCACCCGCTCGCCGGCGAGCGCTTCGACATCCGCCGCGTAGAGCGACCCACCTGCGAATTCGAGCCGCGCGAGCCCGGTGTCGAGGTCCTGCTCGACGACGCGCGCCTCGATCACCGCGCCACCCTCGAAGCGCCCGAGCAGGCCGCGCAGCTCGATGCGCCCCATGACGTCCTCGACCGAGCCGACGTGCGCCACGCGGCCTTCCGACATCACGACCAGGGTGTCGGCGAGGCGCACGACCTCGTCGAGCGAGTGGCTGACGTATACGATGGGGATGCGCAGCTCGTCGCGCAGCCGCTCGACGTAGTACAGGATCTCGGCCTTGCGCGGCGCGTCGAGCGAGGCGAGCGGCTCGTCCATGAGCAGCAGCCGCGGGTTGGCGAGGAGCGCGCGGCCGATCGCGACGCGCTGCTGCTCGCCGCCCGAGAGCGCGTGCGGGCGGCGCTCGGCGAGCGGGGCGAGCCCGAGCAGCCCGATCACGTCGTCGACGCCGACCCGGTCGGCGTCGCTCGAGAAACGGCGCCCGTAGAGCAGGTTCTGGCGCACGCTGAGATGCGGCAGCAGCCGTCCCTCCTGGAACACGTAGCCGATCCTGCGCCGGTGCACCGGGACGTCGATGCCGCCGGCTGCGTCGTACAACGTTTCGCCGCCGAGCGCGATGCGGCCGCGCTCGGGCTGCAGCAGCCCGGCGATCGCATTCAGCACGCTCGTCTTGCCCGACCCCGAGCGCCCGAAGAGCGCCGTGAGCTGCCCCCCGGCGGCAAAGCGCGCCTCGAGCGCGAACGCGCCGAGTTTCTTGGCGATCTCGACTTCGAGCCTCATCTGCCGACCGCGCGTACCCGTGCGCGCCGCAAGAGCCACTCGGAGAGCACCAGCGCGCCGAGCGAGAGCACCACCGCCAGCACGCACAGGCGCAGCGCCTGCGCGTCTCCGCCCGGCACCTGCGTCAGGCCATAGATTGCGAGCGGCAGGGTCTGCGTCTCGCCGGGAATATTCGACACGAAGGTGATCGTGGCGCCGAATTCGCCCAAGCTCCTCGCGAAAGCGAGCAGCATCCCATTCAGGATTCCGGGCACGACGAGCGGCAGCGTCACCGTGGCGAACACCGCGAGCGGCCCGGCCCCCAGTGTCGCAGCCGCCGCTTCCAGCCTGCGGTCGACCGCCTCGATCGACTGGCGCATGGCGCGCACCGCAAGCGGCAGGCCCATCACCGCCGAGGCGAGCGCGGCGCCGGTCCAGCGAAACGCGAACACGATACCGAACTGCTCCTCGAGGAAGGCGCCGATCGGCCCCTTGCGGCCGAAAGCGATGAGGAGCAGGTAACCGATGACGACCGGAGGCAGGACGAGCGGCAGATGGACGATGCCGTCGAGCAGGGTCTTGCCCGGAAACTGGGCGCGCGCGAGCACGAGGGCGAGGCCGAGCGCGACGGGCAGGCTCGCGAGCATGCTCCAAAAGGCGACTTTGAGGCTCAGTCGCAGGATCTCGAACTCGGCCGCGGTGAGCATGGCGCCCTCAGTTTAGCGGGGTGAAGCCGTGCTTCTCAAAGATGCGCCGCGCCGCTTCGCCCTTTAGGTGCGTCGCGAACTCGCGCGCCGCGGGACTTGCCCCTTTCACGAGCGCCATGGGATAGACGATGGGCGGGTGCAGCGAGGCATCGAAACGATCGAGGACACGCACCGACGGCTCGGCGCGTGCGTCGGTTTCGTAGACGATGCCGAGCGGCGCTTCGCCGCGCGCAACCAGGGCGAGCGCGACGCGCACGTTTTCCGTTGCCGCGACACGATCGCGCACTGCGCTCCAGACGCCCAATCGCTCGAGCGCGGCGCGCGCGTACTTGCCGGCCGGAACGTGGGCCGGGTCGCCGATCGCAAGTCGGCCGCTGCCGAGCGCGCGCGCGAGCGGCATCGCCGGCGCGACGCGTAGCTCGGTCTTGCTCTCGCGTGGCGCGATCAGCGCGAGGCGATTGCCGAGCAGATCGCGGCGTGTGTCGCGCTCGATCAGGCCGCGCGCTTCGAGGTAATCCATCCAGTCGCGATCGGCGCAGAGAACGAGCGAGGCCGGCGCGCCGCGCTCGATCTGCCGCGCCAGCGCCGAGCTGCCGGCGTACGAGATGACAGGCTTCGCTCCCGCATACTGGCTTGCGGCGTCGTCCAGCGCATTGCGCAAGCTCGCCGCGGCAAGCACGAAGAGGCGCTCCTCGGCAGCCGACGCGCTGCCCGGGTTGAGCAGCGCGAGCGAGAGGAGCGCGACCACGCCGCGCGCACGAGCCGCGCTCATAGCTTCTCGCCGAGTGCGTCCAGGGTCTGCACTTCGCCCGCGCCTTTGGCGTCGTACCCGGTCAGGCGCTTGGCGAGGCGGCGCAGCGCGGCGCCGCGTAGGGTCGCGAGCAGGCGGATGATCCTGGAATCCTCCAACCCGCCGGCGCGGGCGACGAGCCAGTAGCGCTCGCGCTCCAGCGGGACGAACTCCAGGCCGAAGCGCGCGGCGGCCGCGCGCACGCCGATCCCGACGTCCGCGCGCCCGGCGGCGATGGTCGCCGCGACGGCGACATGGGTGAATTCCTCTTCGTTGTAGCCGCGCACCTTTGTCGGGCGCACGCGCGCCTCGCGCAGCAGCTGATCGATGAGCAGGCGCGTCCCGGAACCGCGCTGGCGATTGACGAACCGCACTCCCCGGCGCGCGAGGTCGGACGCGGCGTGCAGGCGTTTCGGATTGCCCCGCCCGACGATCAATCCCTGCTCGCGATCGGCAAAGCGGATCAGGCGGTCGCGCCGGGCGCGCAGCAATTCCCGGTAGGGCGCGGTGGGGTCGGCACCGTGCGCCGTTGCGGCAACGTGAAATCCGGCGAGATCGGCTTCGCCGTGCGCATAGGCAGACAGGCTTTCCAGGCTGCCGCGGAACGTGACGTCGATCTCGAGTTCATGCTCGGCGGCGAGCCCGGCGAGCAGCAGGTCGTGGCTGGCGGCCACGCGCAGCCGTGTCCCTGCGGCCTGGGGCGCCGGGCCGACCTGCACGGCGAGACGCACGGCATCAAGCTCGTGGCGCGCCGTCTCGTCGGCCGCGAGCAGGCGCTCCGCCAGCGGCGCCAGCCGTGCGCCGCGGCCGCGCTCCAGGATGACGAGGGGAGATCCGAGGCGTCGCGCGTGCACGCCCAACAGGTCCCAAGCGCTGCGATACGACATCCCCGCAACGGCGGTCGCCGCGCGCAGCGTAGCGCGGCTGCGGATCTCACGCAGGAGCGGCAGCAGTCGCGGATCGAGCGCCGCGCCGGACCGGCCCGCCGTGCGCCAGGCGACTTCGGGTACCAGCTTCATTAATATGCAAGATACATCATATTTGGCAGAACGCGCTCGTCGTCTAGGATCCGGGGCCGGTTTCTGCGCTCAAATGGAAATGTTCTGCATATTATCCCTGATCCACGCGAGGGCTCTGCATTGAGCGGCATCGCGGACGCCCTGTACGCCGCGCTTACGCTCGTCGCCTCGGTGGACGCGACGCTCATCGCCATCGTCGCGCTGAGCCTCAAGGTAAGCCTCAGCGCCGTGCTGTGCGCCGCGCTGGTGGGGCTGCCGGCCGGGGCGGCGATCGCGGTCGCTCGCTTCCCCGGCCGCCAAGCGCTGATCGTGGCGCTGAACGCGCTCATGGGCCTGCCCCCCGTGGTGGTCGGGCTCATCGTCTATCTGCTCCTGTCGCGTGCCGGGCCGCTCGGCGAGCTGGGCCTCCTTTTCACGCCGGGCGCGATGGTGATCGCGCAAACGATCCTCGTCCTGCCGATCATCGCCGCGCTCGCACGCCAGGCGGTCGAGGATGCCTGGCACGAATACGAGGAGCAGCTGCGCTCGCTCGGGGTGCGCGAGTTCGACGCCGCGCTGACCCTCGTCTGGGACATCCGCTACTCGCTCCTCACCGCGGTGCTCGCCGGCCTGGGGCGGGCGAGCGCCGAGGTCGGCGCCGTGATGATCGTCGGCGGCAATATCGATGGGGTGACGCGCGTCATGACGACCGCGATCGCGCTCGAGACCTCGAAGGGCGACCTGCCGCTCGCGCTCGGCCTAGGCTTCGTCCTGATCGCGATCGTGCTCGCGCTCAACGCCGCCGCGTACGCGCTCAAGGAGGCGGCGCTACGGCGCTACGGCTAAGCATGGCGGGCATTCTTCCCCTCGCGCTGCGCGAGATCTCGTACCGGGTTAACGGCCGATCGATCATCGACCGGGTCTCGGTCGAGATCGAGCCCGGCTCGAGCACCATCATCCTCGGTGCGAACGGTGCGGGGAAGAGCGTGCTCATGCGATTGATGCACGGACTGCTCGCGCCGAGCTCGGGCGAACTGCGCTGGCGCGATGCCGATCCCGGGCGCGTGCGGCGCCGGCAGGCGATGGTGTTTCAGCGTCCGGTGATGCTGCGCCGCTCGGCGATCGCCAACGTGATCTACGGCATGAAGGCGGCGCGGGTGCCGAGGCCGGAGCGAGAGCCGCTCGCGCGCGAAGCGCTCGAAAGCGTCGGCCTCGCGCATCTCGCGCGCCACCCGGCGCGCGTGCTCTCGGGCGGCGAGCAGCAGCGGCTCGCGCTCGCGCGCGCCTGGGCGCTGCACCCCGAGGTGCTTTTTCTCGATGAGCCGACCGCGAGCCTCGATCCGGGCGCAACCCGCGAGATCGAGAGGGTCATCCGAGCCTTCGACGCGGCCGGCACCAAGATCGTCATGGCAACCCACAACCTCGGCCAGGCGCGGCGCTTGGGCGACGAGGTGCTCTTTCTCCACCAAGGCAAACTCGTCGAGCGCGCGCCGGTCGACGTGTTTTTCAGGCAACCGGCTTCCGCGGAAGCGGCGGCGTTCATCAGAGGAGAGCTGCCGTGGACTTGAGGAGCATTCTGCTCGCTGCAGCGCTCGCGCTGGCGGCGCCCGCGTGGGCGCAGGACAACTTCATTGTCGTGTCGTCCACGACCTCGACCGAGAATTCGGGCTTGTTCAAGCACATCTTGCCATTGTTCAAGCAAAGGACCGGCGTCGACGTGCGCGTCGTGGCGCAGGGTACCGGCCAGGCGCTCGACATGGGCAGGCGCGGCGACTGCGACGTGGTGTTCGTCCACGACAAGGCGGCCGAGCTGAGGCTGGTCGAGGAGGGCTGGTTCGTGAGCCGGCGCGACGTCATGTACAACGAGTTCGTCATCGTCGGCCCCAAGTCCGATCCTGCCAAGGTCGCAGGCACGAAGGACGTGGTCGCGGCGCTGAGAAGGATCGGGAACGCGAAGGCGCCCTTCACCTCACGCGGCGACAAGAGCGGTACGCACGCGGCCGAGTTGCGCCTGTGGAAGATGGCGGGGCTGGACCCAAAGGAGGGTGCGGGGCAGTGGTATCGCGAGACCGGCTCGGGCATGGGCGCGACGTTGAACACCGCCTCGGGCATGGGCGCTTACGCGCTCACCGATCGGGGCACCTGGCTCTCGTTCAGGAATCGCGGCGATTTGACCATCGCGGTCGAGGGCGACGGGCGGCTCTTCAACCAGTACGGCGTGATGCTCGTGAACCCGGCGAAGCACCCGCACGTGAAGAAGGAACACGGGCAAGCGTTCGTCGACTGGGTGGTTTCGGCCGAAGGGCAGAAAGCGATCGCCGGGTACCGGATCGGCGGCGAGCAGCTCTTCTTTCCGAACGCGAAATGAACCCGCGCCGAAATCAAGGCCCGCGCATCGCGATTCCTAGGGTACGCTCAGCGTCACCGGCAGCGTCGCCGGCGGCAGGCAAATCTGGTCGTCGCAGGCCTGCACGCGCACCTCGCCGCGCACTGTGCGCGGACCGGAGAGGCTTCCGGCGGGGAACACCGCCGCGAGCTCGACCTCGCCTTCGTAGACCATCAGGCCCTGGCGCTCGAAGGCGGGCTTGAACAGGCGCGCCTGCGGATAACGGATGCGTGCAGGCTCGAGCGCCTCCAGGCGCAGTGCGGTCCCGATCAGGTAGTCATAGGAAGCTGGATTGGCGTTGACGTGAAAGCCCGGAGCGATACGCAGCGTCACGACGACCTCGTCCTGCGTGGGCAGGCGGCGCAGCGTCGCGTCCGCGCTGACATGGCTAGCGGTGTCGAGCAGCGCGAACGGCGCCGGCGCCTCGGCGGCGTTCCTCGCGAGGGCGCCCGGCCGCATCTTTCCCGCTGCGGCGACCAGCACCGGCCACTCGTCCGGCTGACGCATTACCCGGCCGGAGTGCGCGGCGAGCAGGCGCTCCGCGGCGCGGTAGTAACGCGACCCGTCGCGCTCGAGCGCGAGCCGCAGCAGCAAGCTGACCATCGCCGAGGTGCCCGACGGATAGGCGGCATCGCCGCTCTCCTCGGGTGCGATGAGCAGATCCTTTTCGGCCAGCGTCATGGCGAGGCTGCCATCGCTGCGCGACAAGAGGCGCAGCGCGTCGTCCGCGAGCCGCGCCGCACGCCGCCGCCAGAGCGTTTTTCCAGTCGCGTCCGCGAGCGACGCGAGCCCGTTGCCGAAGAGCGCGTAGTCGTCCAGAAATCCTTCGCCGCGCGCCGCGCCGAGGTAAGCCTCGTGGCGGAGCCGCCGCGATTTCGAGTCGTAGGCGAGCGCCCAGATGCGCTGCGCGGCGCGCTCGGCCGTCTCCAGGTACTCGGGTTTGCCGAGGACCTTCCCCGCCACCGCGAGCGCGTCGATCGCGAGGCCGTTCAACGCCACGATAAGCTTCTCGTCTCGCGCGGGCTGCGGGCGAGACTCGCGCACCGCGAGGAGCTTCGCGCGTTGCGCCGCAAGCGACCCCGACGCGGCGCCGGGAGGCACCGGAACGCGCGCGCGCAGTACGCCGCGCGTCACGCCCTCGAGCGCATCGGCTTCACGCTGCGCCGCGAGCCGCGTGAGTTGATAGACCGAGAGAAAGGCGCGTGCTGCGTCGGCGCCCAGCGCATCTTCGATCTCCTCTGCGGTCCAGAGATAGCTCGCGCCCTCCTCGCGGCCGACTTCCGCGTCCTCGGCGGTGTAGAAGCCGCCCGCAGGCGCCGCGAGCCTGCGCAGCAGGTACTCTCCGATGCGCTGCGCCACGTCGCGGTACCGGGGCTTGCGCGTCAGCTGCCACGCCTCGGCGTAGATCCGCAAGAGCTGCGCGTTGTTGTAGAGCATCTTCTCAAAATGCGGCACCGACCAGCTGGCCTCGATCGCGTAGCGGTGAAACCCGCCGCCGACATGATCGTGAATGCCGCCGAGCGCCATCGCGTCGAGCGTGGCCACAAGCATGCCGAGCGCGTCGCGGTCGCGGTTGATGCGGAAGTCGGCGATCAGCATGGCGAGCAGCGGCTCGTGGGGAAACTTCGTGCCGTCGCGCCGCGCCTGGTGGAAGCCGCCGTGGCGCTCGTCGAACTTGGCGCGCAAGTTGGCGCGCGCCGTCGCGAGCCAGGCCGCCGTGTCGACCGGGCGCGGCTCGGCGGCCCTGAGGCGCTGCGCCTCGTGCATCGCCCAGGCCACATTCTCGGCAGTCTGCTCGATGGCTTCCCTGCGCTCGCTCCAGTCTTCGTGGATAGTGCGCAAGATACGCACGAACCCCGGGCGGCCGAAGTCGTCATCCTCGGGCGGAAAGTAGCTGCCGGCGAAGAACGGCTTGAGCTCCGGGGTGAGGAACACGTTGTTTGGCCAGCCGCCACGCCCGGTCATCAGCGTGGTGGCAAGCATGTAGACTGCATCGAGGTCGGGCCGCTGCTCGCGGTCGACCTTGATGTTGACGAACCAGCGGTTCATCAGTGCCGCGATCTCCGGGTTCGAGTACAGCGTGCGGTTTGCGACGTGACACCAGTAGCAGGTGCTGTAGCCCACGGAAACGAAGATCGGCTTGCCTTCGCGGCGCGCCTTTTCCAGGGCTTCGGCGCCCCACGGATACCAATCGACCGGATTGTTCGCGTGCTGCAGCAGGTACGGCGAGCCGGAGTCGATCAGCCGGTTCGGAACCGCGCGCACGCGAGTTTCCGTCTCGGCCGCGTCCGCGGGCAGCGCGATGCCGAGCCCTAGCGCAAGGTACGCTACGCGACACAGGGTCATGACGTTCATCCCGATCCTCGAGCATTCTGCCGGGCCTAAGAATAGATGGCGCGCGCGGCGATTGGTTCGCCAAGAGAGCCGCCGGCGAGTCAAGGCCGGGCGGCGCCGGATATCTCCCGCCGCGAGCGGCGCGCCGATGCCTGTCGAGGCAGCCGGCGTCGAGTAGGATTCGAACTTCGCAGTCATGCGCTACGCCAATCCCCCAAGGCAAGGCCGCTCCGAAGAGGTCACGCTTCAGGGCGCCGAAGCAGCCACGCCGAGTCGCGCTTCTGTCACGGACTCCGCGGTACGGGACGTACGCTTACCGCGAATGAAGTCCGCTATGAATGCCTACAGCCGGCTGTCGATACGCCAGCTGCTCCTTCTCATGGTGCTGGCTATCTTGTTTCCGGTCGCCGTGATTCTCGCTTGGTTTCTCTCGGGCGACGCGCAACGTGCGCGGGAGGAGGCGCATGCCAGGGTGAGGATACTCGCGGCGAACACGGCGGCGGACGTCGAAAGACATCTGCTTCGGTCCGAGGAGACGCTTGCGCGTCTCGCCATGCGGCCCCTGGTAAGAGCGCTCGACCCGAAGACCTGCGACCCGATCGTGACGGAATTCGTTCGCCTCAATCCCGACTTCACCACGCTCGCCGTGCGAGATCTGAAAGGTAAGGTTGTCTGCTCTTACCTGCCGAAGCCGATCCCGCAGCTGAATACGCAGGAATTCCCCTGGTTCGAGGAGGGGCTACGCGCCGGGCGGTTCACCGCGGGCGACGCGTTCCTCGGACGCCAAAGCGGCCGCTGGGTATCGGTGCTCACCTATCCGGTGCACGACGACGCGGGAGCGTTGAGAGGTTTGCTCGTGCTGCCCGTGGACCTGCTGAAGCTGAATGAGCGGTTGCTGGAAGCGGTGCCGAAGAACGCCCTCGTCACGGTCGCCGACCGCAAAAGAAATCTCCTGCTTCGATCGGCAAATGCCGAGTCGTTCATCGGCACCCGCGGGCCCACGAGGGCGGAGAGGGCCACGCATGGCATGCGTGAGGGGTTTCTTTCCACGACGGGACTCGATGCGGTGCCGCGGCTGTATGCCTTCGTCACGATACCGGGCATCGAGTGGAGGGTCGTGGCTGGGCTGCCGGAGGCAGAAGTCTTCGCCGACTACTACGCGGCGGTCCGTCGCAGCCTCGTGATCAGTCTCGGCGTGCTGCTCCTTGCCGTGGTGCTTGCCTGGCGCATCGGTGCCGCTATCGCGCGTCCGATCGCTGATCTCGCGCGCACCTCCGCGCGCATTGCCTCGGGTGACCGAGGCGCCCGCGCCACGGTCGCTGGACCTACGGAGATCGCATTCGTCGCGCAGCGGTTCAACCGGATGGTCGACGCGCTGGACAAGAACGAGGCGACGGTGCGCGAGTCGGAAGAGCGCTACCGCGAGCTGTTCATGGCCAATCCGCACCCGATGTGGGTGTACGACCTCGATTCGCTCGCTTTCCTGGCAGTGAACGACGCGGCGATCGTGCGTTACGGCTACAGCCACGAGGAATTCCTCGCCATGACGATCAAGGACATCCGGCCCGCCGAAGACGTGCCGCGCCTGCTGGAAAACCTTGCGCAGGTGGGTAGCGGCGTTGACGAGGCCGGAGTCTGGCGTCACGTCAAGAAAGACGGCAGCGTGATTGAAGTCGAGATCACCTCGCACACGCTGCGCTACGGCGGGCGCTCGGCGGAGATGGTGCTGGCGCATGACGTCACCGAGCGCCGCCGCGCGGAGGCTGCGCTGCGCGAGAGCGAGCAGCGCTTCCGCGCCCTGGTCGATCTCTCGGCGGATTTCTACTGGGTCACGGACGCCGAGCATCGCTTCACGTTCCGCGAAGGGGAGATCCTGCGCCGCATGCGGTTGCCCCCCGAGGCCGACTACGGCAAGACGCGCTGGGAGCTAGGGGCGGAAAACATGAGCGATACCGACTGGGCGATGCACCGCGCGGTGCTCGACCGGCGCGAGGAATTCCGCGATCTCCTCACCACGCGCCGCGGCGAGGACGGGCGCCTGCACTGGGCGGAGATCAGCGGCCGGCCGCTCTTCGATGCGGCCGGAAAGTTCATCGGCTACCATGGCACCGGTCGCGACGTGACCGCGCAGGTCGAGGCGGAGCAGGCGCTGCGGGGCATGAACGCCGAGCTCGAGCGTAAAGTCGCCGAGCGCACATCGGATCTCGCCGCCGCGAACCGGGAGCTCGAGGCATTTTCGTATACCGTTTCCCACGACCTGCGTGCGCCGCTGCGCAGCATCGACGGCTTCAGCAAGCTGCTCGCGAGCGAGCATGCCGGAACGCTCGACGGGGAGGCGCAGCACCTGCTCGACCGGATCCGGGCCAATGCGCAGCGAATGGGTGCATTGATCACGGATCTTCTGGAGCTCGCCCGCGTCGGGCGCAGCGCCATGAATCCCGTCGTGGTGGATCTCTCCGCGTTGGCGACGGAGATCGTCGAGGAGCTCGCACCCGAAACGGCAAACCGCGAGGTCGAGTGGCGCATCGAGCCCGGTATGAGGGCGACCGGCGATCCAGGACTGCTGAGAATCGCGCTCGCTAACGTGCTCGGCAACGCTCTCAAGTACACGCGCAGCGTTCCGCGCGCGCGGATCGAATTCGGCGTACGCTCCCGCGCGGCAGGCCGCACGGAGTTCTTCGTGCGCGACAATGGTGTCGGGTTCGACATGGCCTACGCCGAGCGCCTGTTCGAGCCTTTCCAGAGGCTGCACGGCATCCACGAGTTCGAGGGCGCCGGGATTGGGCTCGCTACCGTACGACGGGTCATCCAGAAGCACGGCGGCGAGGTGCGCGGGTCGGGGCATCCGGGCGAAGGTGCGACGTTCGTATTCACTTTGCCGGCGTAACCGCCGGCATAAAGGGGGAGCGCCATGCAGCAGCCGGTGATCCTGCTCGTAGAGGACAACCCGGATGACGTCGAACTCACCGTCCAGGCTTTCCGCAGCCGGCGCATCGCCAACGAGATCGTCGTCGCGCGCGACGGCGTCGAGGCGCTGGATTACCTCTTCGGCACCGGAAAGCATTCGGCGGCGCTTCCGCCGCTGCCGGCGGTCGTGATTCTCGACCTCAACTTGCCCAAGATCTCAGGGATCGAGGTTCTGAAGCGCATCCGTGCTACGCCACGCACGGCGTTGCTGCCGGTGGTCGTCCTGACCACGTCCGCAGAAGAAGTCGATGTGCTCGGCAGCTACCGCAACGGCTGCAATGCGTATGTGCAGAAGCCGGTCTCGTTCGACGATTTTCTCGAGGCGGCGGGCACGCTGGGCCTGTTCTGGCTGCTGCTCAACGTTCGGCCCGCGCCGGAGTGATCCTCCCGGCGTGCCCTGGACTCTAGGGGTTCTTAGCCTCGCCGGCTTGCTGCTCGTGTAGCAACCGCGCAAGCAGCGCCTTGGGGCTGCCGCGGCAGTCGAGGCACAGGTCGAGATGGGAGAGGTCCATTCCCTCTCGGGCCAGCACCTTCTTGACGCGCCGCAGCCGCCCCGCAGGCGCGATCTCCGCGCCGCACTCGCGGCAGCGCGCCATTTCCCTGCGCTTCGCTTCGGCGAGGGCTGCGCGCTGCGGGTCGATGACCTCCCACAGCTCGTCCGAAATCTTGCCCGCGTCGTGGATGAGCGCCGCTTGGAGGGCGCGCGCCAGATGCAGGTAGGCCGAAGACAGCTCCTTCTCGCGCACCGCCTTGTCGAGCCGGCGAACGAACACAGGCACCCAGGAAAGGAGAAATGTCCTCAGGAACGATCGGGCTTCGTCTTCGCCTCGGGGCGCGTCGGGTGCCGCGGCTGCCTGTGCGTACAAAGTGCCAAGTGCCTCGAGCAGGAGCGCGAGATGGTCGGGCGTGTCGCGGAATTCGTCCGCCCGCTCCATCCCGTGCTCGCGCAGGGTGTGCTCGAGCAGGTCGACGCTGCGTCCCATGATCGAGCCGTCCAGATACAAGGCGGCGTTGATCGGCACTACCCGGGGCGGCTGCACAAACAGGCCGCTGTAGAGCTGGAGCAGGGAGAGCGTATCCGGGAGCCGGGCCAGGGCGTCGCCGAACGCAAGCGCGTGCGCTTCGATCGGATGCCCCGCCTCGGCCGCCGTGATCGCGAGGTCGTCGGACAGCAGGTCGCGCAGCGCGCGAAACGTCGCGTCGTCCGGCGGGGGCAGGAAAGCGCGCGCGAAGCCGAGGTACAGCTCCGCGCGCGTTGCGAGCTGCGCGCGATCGGCCGATTCGCCTGCCGCGCGGTCGGCGGCCGCTGCCTCGGCGAGGTTCAGTGCGTCAACCGGCCTTGGGCTCGGCGCCCAGGTCGAGCGCCTTTTCGCCGTAGGCGTACAGCGCCGCCACCAGCGACACCGCCAGCAGCCCGAGCATCCACTCGGTCATCGAGGGAGCGTACTGAACCAGCTCGCCTGTCCAGGCGCCCTTGAACAGCGGAACGATTTGTCCGCCGATCACATACCAATAGCGGTCGATCGCCATTCCGACGAGGACGAGCGCTGCGGCAAGCACCTGCATGCTCGCTTGGGTGCGCGTACGCTTGTTGACGAGCAGGTAAAGCGGCAGAGCGAGTCCGGCAAGCAGCTCGATCCAGAACCAGGCAGAGCCCGTGAGCAGCGCGAACACCTGCAGCCCGTCAGCATTGCTCCACGAGCCGATCGCCGTACGGAACACGCAGAACACGAGAACCAGCGCGAGTGTCGCGGCGAACACCGTCGGCAGCGCGCCCTTCATCAGGGCACGCACCCGCTCGGGCATCGCCCGCTCGTTGAATCCGTAGCTGAAGTAGGTCATAAGGACGGCAAGCGCCAGGCCCGAGGCGAAGCCCGAGACGAGGAAATAGACGGGCATCATGCCGTCGTTCCAGAACGGGCGCATCGCCATCGCGCCGAACGCAAGCCCCAGGGTGCCCACGGCTAGTATTTCGACCACCAGCCCGATGTTACCCATCCGGCGGCTGCCCGAGCTGTCCCAGTCCCCGGCGTGCATCTTGCCGAACTTGATCGCCAGGGCGACGAGCGCGATCACGTAGAACGCGCCCATCCAGAAGAGCGGCGAGGCGAACTGCATACCCGCAGGCATCGCCCAGATCATGCGGAACGGGTGTCCCAACTCGAGCGCGAGCGCGGTGAATGCCGCGATGATTGTAGCGATCGACAGCCAGATGCAGCGCTTCGCGATCGGGTAAAAGTCCTTCCACCCGAACACCATGGCGAGCGAGGCGACGAGCGCGAGCCCCGAGGACATCGTGGCGAAATAGACGTATACCGCTACGGGAAGCCCCCAGACGACCCCGTCGCTCGAAGTGTTGAAGGCACTGTGGCCGTCGGTCATCAGCGCCACGAGCGCGATGCCGAGGCTGATGACCACCCCGATCCCGCCTGCCGCAAGAAGCGGCATCGTCAGCGGCCCGCCGGATTGCGTTTGCGTTGTCATGTGCTTTCCTCCGTTATGCCTTGGACCGTGAGCTCGGAACGACGCCCGGGCGGCCGGTGAGGTAGTACACCTGCGGCTTGTTGCCGGTCTGGTCGAGCAGACGCACGCCCCCGCGCTGGGCGATCAGCTGGCGAACGTTGCTCTTCGGATTGTCGAGGTCGCCGAAGTAGCGCGCCTTGGGCGGACAAGTTCGCACGCAAGCCGGCGTGTATTCCTTGGTTGCCGGATTGTCCTCGTCCAGGTCCGCCGTCCCCGCGGGCGCCTTGCTGATCTTGTGGTAGCAGAAGTTGCACTTCGTCACGACTCCCGCGGGAGGAACGCCCACGCCGTGCGTCCAGTCCTCGAGCTGGTCGGGCAGGCGGTACGGCGGGTTCCACATGCGCGAGCCTTCCGCGGTCTTGAAGACCTTGCGCGTGTCGGGCTCGACAATGGGCTTGGTGTCCGGGTAGAACCGCACACCGTACGGGCACGCGATCATGCAGTACTTGCAGCCGATGCACTTGTTCCAGTCCACGGTCACCACGCCGTCTGCAGTCTTGTAGGTCGCCTTGGTCGGGCAAACGGAAACACACGACGGCTTCTCGCACTGCATGCACGGACGCGGCAGCCACGTGAGCTTCGCGCTCGGGTACGTGCCTTCCTGGTAGTAGATGACGTCCTGCCAGCTCTCGCCCGGAAGCCGCGTGTTCTCGGCTTGGCACGCGGTCGAGCAGGCCTGGCATCCCGTGCATTTCTCCAGGTCAATGACCATTCCCCACTTTGCCATGATCAATCTCCTCGTAGAGTTCAGGCCCGCTCGACGCTGACCTTGGCGGTGTAATAGCTCGCAAGACCCGAGATCGGATCAGAGACGTTGGGCAGGATGTCGCTGGTCTGCCCGGGCAGCCTGTTCTTGGCCCAGCGTCCGTGTGCCCAGTGACCGTGCTCCATCGGCAGGCGCACCGTGTCGGGCCGGCAGCCTTCGGAGAGCTTCGCGGTCGCCTCGATCGTGCCGAGCGCCGTCTTCACCTTGACCTTGTCTCCGGTGCGGATGTCCTTCGCCTTGGCCGTGACCGGGTTGATCTCGAGGTACGCCGTGTTTCGCCCGCCCATCGTCGGCTGCATCAGCGCGATGGCATGGGGCAGGTTCGCGCTGCGCCCCTCCGCGTGCATGGCGACTTTCGGCGTGATGAGGTGCAGATCGCCTCCGCCCACATGGCGCGGCGCCACCCACTGCGGGTAGCCGACCCTCTCGATGGCAACGTCGAGCTTCCTGTTGATGAACTCGGCGTGCTTCTCGAGGAAGCCCGACTTGAACTCGAACTTGCCCGAGGGGGTCTTGAGCAGGTTCGCCTTCACATCCTCGGCCGACATGAGTTTCGCGTAGGCCTTGCCGTCCCACTCGTAGAACTCGCCCGCCCGCTGCTGCCACTTGTAGGGCTTCTGGTACCAGACTCCCTTCTCCTTCCACGACTCGAACGAGTTGACCCCGTTGTCGCCGGGGCTGGTCTCGAAGCCCTTGGCCAAATGGCGGATGACGTTCTCGGTGTCCTTGAGCGCCTTGTAGTATTCGCTCATCGGGCCCTTCATGCGCTTACCGATTTCGATCAGCACGTCGCCGTAGTACTTCGTGTCGTACAGGGGCTTGATCGCCGGCACGCGCAACTGCGCGAGGGGGTATCCCTTGAACGGGTAGGTCGGCGCATCCTGCAGCCGTTCGAGGTAGGTGTGATCCGGCAGGATGATGTCGGCGTACATCGCCGTCTCGCCGGGGAACGGCGAGGTGTCGATGACGAAGATCTCCTGCATCGCCTTTTCCCACGCCCCCGTGTCCGGCGCGGTCCAGATCGGGTTGGTGAGATAGAACATCATCGTGTCGAGCTTGTACGGCTTGCCCGCCAGATGGTTCTTCGCCACTTCCTGCATCATCGTCCCGGCCATCGGCCAGTCCGGCCCGCCCGCGCCGTCGACCCGGGGATACTTCTTGCGCTCGCCGGACTTCGCGTAGCCGTCCATGTAGTCCTCGGCCTTGACCGGCATGCCACCGTAGGCCGGCCCCATCTGGTAGCCGAGCCCTCCCTTTGCGAACAGCGAGCCGGCCAGGGCGTTCAGCGCGTGGATGGCCATTCCGTTGTAGGTGCCGTTCACGTGCCCGGTGGGCCCCCGCTCCATGAGCGCGATCGCCGGTCTCGTGGTCCCGAACTCGCGCGCCACGGCGATGATGTCGCGCTCGGCGATGTCGGTGATCGGGGCGGCCCAAGCGGGCGTGCGGTCCTTCAGCTCCGCGTTCCACCACTCGACGAGGCCGTGCGTCCATTTGGCTCTGAAGATCTTGGGATCGACCGTCTGTCCCGCCTTGAAGCGGTTCTCGCGATCGATGAAGTCGCCGACGAAGCTCTTCTCCCACAAGCCCTCGGTCAGCATCACGTGGGCAATCGCCAGCGCAAGGGCCCCGTCAGTTCCCGGCTTGATCTGCAGGAAATGGTCGGCGGGCGCGGCGGTCGGAGTCAGGTGCACATCGACGACCGTGACGCGGGTGCGCGGGCTCTTGCTGCGCATCGTGCCCCACGCCTGCATCAGGTAGTTGTATGGGCGGAACGCCTCGAGGAAGCCCGCGCCGAAATTCAGCAGGTAATTTGCGTTCTCGTAGTCGTATGAGCTGTACGAGTTGTTGCCGTCGGTCGCCACCTTGGCCCGCTTGCTTCCCTCGGCGCATAGCGACGCGTGGCCGATCGCGACGTTGGGAGAGCCGTAGAGCTTGCCGAAGGTGCCCTGCAGTCCGGCGCAGGAAGCGCCCCAGCCGCGTCCGTAGAGCAGCGCGAAGCGGTGTGATTCGCCCTTGTCGCGCAGCGCCTGCAGCCGGCCGGCGACGGTGCCGAGCGCCTCGTCCCACGAAATCGGGACGAACTTCGGGTCTTCGTTCCGGCCCTTCTTCGGATTGGTGCGCTTCATCGGCCCCTTGAAACGGTCCGGGTCGTAGGTAATCCACGCGGCCATCGGCCCCTTCGGGCAGAGTTTGCCGTTGGCGATCGGGTGGTCGGTGTTGCCGTAGACGGCGTGCACCCTGCCGTTCATCGTGTACACGTCGATGCCGCAGCGTGCCGGGCACTGGTGGCAGATGCTCTTCGTGATGGTGTAGGCGCCACCGCCGCTCGCCGTCCCTTGGGCGCGCGCCTCGGACACGGAGCCGAGCTTCAGCGTCGAGAGCCCTGCGCCGGCGGCGCCCGCCGCGCCGCTCGCCTGCAGGAAGCGGCGGCGGGTGATCTGGGTCTTCAGAATGTCCATCGTGTCTCTCCGTTGAAAAGACCTGTGCCTGCGTTTACGCCCGCTGGCTCGGCGCCGCCCGGCGGGCGGACATCGCTAACGAGAATCCGGCGCGCGCCAGCTCGGTCCGCTTGAGGCATTGCGGACACAGGGAAGCGCCGCTGCGCGCCGAGAATGGGGTGCCGCAGTCGTTGCAGGTGCGCTGCAAGTGACGGGTCAAGGGCCGTTCGATCTGCGCCTGTCCCGGCACGCTCTGCCTATCCATATGCAGCGCTTGCTCGGGACAGGAGCGCTCGCAGGCGCCGCAATCGATGCAACGCCGTGGATCGAAACGCAGTCCGGACGCCCCGTCCTTCGAGTAGCCGCTCAGCGCGCCGGTCGGACAGACGCCCGCGCAGACCTGGTGATCGGCGCAGGCCTCGCTGACGTCGACCGCCGGAAAAAGGCTCGCGGGGAGCTCCGTGCCTGAAGCGGCGGCGATGTCTGCGAGGAGCGACAGCCGTTTCATCCGCTCGACCGGGCGTACGCGTTGGACGGCCGCAGCTGCCGCTTTCGGCATTCCTTCCGAGATGGCTGCCCCGCTCATTACGAATGTCACCTCCTTCACCGCGGAGCCGAAAAACCCGCGGCGCGAGAGCGGCGCTTGCGCGAGAGGATCGGCCTGCGCAGGGCGGGCGGGCGCGTTCGGCAACGCCGCGCGCGAGAGGTGCGGTGTTCGAGCGTCGAGCACGCCGACGCTCTGCAAGAGCTGCGCGGCGTCATCGACCTGGGCTGCGGCCGGATGCCCGCTGCGGTTCCACGCTTCGCACTTGCCGCACCAGCCCCGGTCGAGAAGGACCACGGGAGCAACACCTTTACGATCGGCGTACAGCGCGAGCAGGCGGCTGACAGACAAGCCTCCCAGACATGGCACCCGGTAGCCGCCTTCCGGGGTCTGCGCGGCGGGTACGCGCCAGCAATCGACGAAGAGCGCTCGGCCTTCGGGCGCCGTCGTCTCGGGGAGCGCGAAGCCGGGAATCGAGAGGGCTCGCGTCGGGCAGCCGGCGACGCAACGTCCGCAATCGACGCAGCCGGCATCGAGGCGAACGCCCTGTTCGTCGAACCGCAGGCAATGCGGTGCGCAGGCGTCGGCGCACTGGCGGCACCGCGCCTGGGGATGACGCACGCCCAGACACACGTCCCGGTCGAGCTCGAGGCGCGCGTCGGACCGCAGCCGGATGTACGCGACCTCACGGCGCGTGCCTCGGCGCGCAGCCGCACGCCCGTCCGGCGGTGATCGACCGTCCCTCATGCTCTCACGCGGATGCAAGGGCCAGGCCAGGTCTTGTCTCTGCCTAAAGATCAGCGGCTTATCGTGAAATCGGTATCGGGGGCGGTTACGCTACGGTAACAATGAAAGGAATTTTCAAGTGTGGTGTGTTACCAATTGGTAACTCGCAAAGACCGGCTCGTCGGGCACTCCTTCGCGCCGCTATACAATGAACCATGTTGCGCTGGATCCTCGCCGCTGCGATCAGCATGGCGACCCTGCTGCCGCAGGCCGCGCGCGCCGAAGCGCAGGCGCTGCGTATCGGCTTGACCCCGGTGTTCCTGGACGAGCAGGTTGCGTTCCTCAACCGCTGGCGCGCTTACCTGGAAAGGCGGCTCGAGCGCCGGGTGGTTTTCGTGCAACGCGGCTCGTACCGGGAAATCAGCGAGCTCGTCCGGCAGGGTAAGCTCGATGTAGCGTGGGTGTGCGG
Source organism: Burkholderiales bacterium (assembly GCA_041576355.1). Classification (GTDB taxonomy): domain Bacteria; phylum Pseudomonadota; class Gammaproteobacteria; order Burkholderiales; family SG8-39; genus JAOUFA01. The sequence goes on along the minus strand of JBFGLA010000004.1, from coordinate 5,358 downwards.
GCTGCCCTACGTCCAGAACGCCTCCCGCATGAGGTTGCTGGCGGTTCCCGTATTCAACGGCAAGCCCCTGTACCAGTCGTACATCATCGTGCCTGTCTCCGACCGTACGACGCAGTCGATCGTGGACCTGCGCGGGCGGATCTTCGCCTATTCGGACCCGGACTCGAATTCGGGCTATCTGTATCCGCAATACGCCCTGATCGAGCGCAGGCAAGTGCCGGCGACGTTCTTCTCTCGCACCTTCTTCACATGGGCGCACCGCAAGGTGATCGACGCGGTCGCCTCGGAACTGGCGCAGGGCGGCGCCGTCGACAGCTACGTCTGGGAGACGCTCGCGCGGCGCCATCCGGAGGTCACGGCGAAGACCCGGATCGTGCAGAAGTCTCCGGAGTTCGGCCACACGCCCTTCGTTACGCGCGCGTCGCTTCCCGCGCGCGAGTTCGCGTCCGTGCAGGCGGTGCTGCTTGGCATGTCGGGTGACGCGGAGGGCGCGGCGCTCCTCGATTACCTCAACCTCGACGGCTTCACCCAGGGCAGCCGCGGTCTGTTTGACGGCATCGCCCGGATGGCGAATTCGGTGGCGAATGCGTCGACTGCTGCAGTGGTTCGTTGATCTCAGCCTGCGCTACAAGATCCCGCTGCGGGTCGGCGCGCTGGTGATGATTACCGCCGCACTCGTGACGGCGTCGCTGATCGTGCTCGAAACCGAGACCTTGCGCGGAGATCTGCTGCACAACTCGGGCAGCCTCGGCCGCGTGCTGGCGAAGACGCTGGTCGTGCCGCTGACCCACGACGACGTGTGGCGGGCCTACGAGATCGTGAGCACGCCCTTCCACGCCGAGGACGATCCCGCGACCTCGGCCGAGCTCGTCCTCGTGCTGGATGCCGGCGGCCGCGTGTATGTGTCGACACAGCCGAAACAGTTCCCGATGCTCGCCGACCCGGCGCTGATCGATCGCGGTTACGCGGGTATCTTGGGCGAGATCGCGCAGTACTCGGGCGCCGAGCCGAAGGCGATCGAACGCTCGAACTCGGGCCGCATTCACGTCGTCACGCCGATCACCGCGGACGGCGTGCGGCTCGGCACGCTCGTGATGGTCTACTCCAAGGCGGCGTTCCTGCCGCGCTATGTGCGCATCGCCGGGCGGGCAGCGCTGGTCACCCTGCTGGTGGTTGCCGTCCTGCTGCCGATCAGCTGGTGGTGGGGGCAGCGTCTGGCGCAGCCGCTCGTCCAGCTCGCGGAAGGAATGGGCAAGGTAGGGCCGAGCATCCCGGACGATTCCGAGATCCGGCTGCCCGAGTCCCGGGACGAGCTTGGCCAGGCCGCCGCGGCGTTTCGCCGTATGCTGGCAGAGCTGCGCGGCAAAGAGCAACTCGAGCGAGAGGTTGTCGTGACGGAACGGCTCGCCGCGGTGGGGCGCCTTTCCGCCGGGATCGCGCACGAGATCAACAACCCGCTCGGCGGGATGCTGAACGCGGTCAGTACCTTCAAGAAGCACGGCGGCGACGAGGTGTTCACGACGAAGACGCTCTTGCTGCTCGAGCGCGGTCTGCAGCAGATCAAGGACACGGTGTCGGCGCTGCTTGTCGAGGCGCGCTTCGAGCCGCACCCGTTGACGCGCGACGACATCGAGGACGTGCGCACCCTCGTCCTGCCGAACGCCCAGCGCAAGCATGCGCGTCTGGAATGGAAGAACGAGCTGTGGGACGCGGTGGCGCTGCCCTCGACGCTCGTGCGCCAGATCCTCATCAACCTCATGCTGAACGCCGTGAACGCGATCGAAGAACGCGGAAATGTCGCGGCGGGGGTGTACGCCGAGGATGGCCTCCTCGTGCTCAGGGTCGAGAACGACGGCCGGCATATTTCCGAGGAGCGCATGCCGTACCTGTTCGAGCCCTTTGCGTCGCACGAGGAAGGTGGGCACGGCCTGGGCCTGTGGGTCACGTACCAGATCGTGCGCCAGCTGCGCGGCGAGATCGCGGTCGAGAGCGCGCCGGGCGGCACCCGCTTCAACGTCCGGCTTCCGTGCGAGGTTGAGGCGTGACGGCACCGGGTGCGGCGCGCATTTGCCTGGTTGAGGACGACCCGATCATGGGCGAGTCGCTTTGCGACCGCTTTCGGCTCGAGGGCTTCGCGTTCGACTGGTTCCGGAGCGCCGGCGACGCGTACGAAGGACTTTCCAAAGGCGCGTACGCGGCCGTGGTGTCCGACATCCGCTTGCCCGACTTCGGCGGCGACGAGCTGTTCAAGCGCCTGCGCGCGAAGGGCGGCGCGCCGCCGTTCCTGTTCATCACGGGCTTCGGCTCGATCGACCGCGCGGTCGAGCTGCTCAAGCTCGGCGCGGCGGACTACATCACCAAGCCGTTCGATCTCGACGAGCTGATCGAGAAGCTCCAGGCTCTTTGTGGGCCGGCGGCCGCGGGAGGTCGGGTGCCGGTCCTCGGCATATCGGCCGCCATGCGGCGCATCGAGGATCTGCTGCCGCGGATCGCGAAGCGAGCCGGCTCGATTCTGCTCACGGGCGAATCGGGCGTGGGCAAGGAGCGCGTCGCGCAGGAGTTCGACCGCCTGGCGCGCGACAACGAGAAGTGCCCCTTCGTGGCGATCAACTGCGGCGCCGTCGCGGAGGGCCTGCTCGAGGCAGAGCTGTTCGGCCACGAGAAGGGCGCCTTCACGGGGGCGACGCGCCGGAAGAAGGGCGTGTTCGAGCTCGCCGACTGCGGAACGCTGTTCCTGGACGAGATCGGCGAGATGTCGCTCGCGATGCAGGTGAAGCTGCTGCGCGCGCTCCAGGAAAGGCGGTTCCTCAGGGTGGGCGGAGAGGTCCCGGTCGACGTGGACATGCGCGTCATCTGCGCGACCAACCGTAATCTCAAGGAGCTCGTGGAGCAGGGGCGATTCCGGGAAGACCTCTACTACCGCATCAACGTGATCCACGTTCCCGTCCCGCCCCTGCGGGAGAGGAAGGACGATATCCTGTGGCTCGCGCGCAAGTTTCTCGACGAGTTTTCCTCGCGCCACGAAGGCGGCCGGCGCGAGCTGAGCCCTGCGGCGGAGCACACCCTGATCGACTATCCCTGGCCGGGCAACGTGCGCGAACTGCGTCACTGCGTGGAGCGCGCCTCGATCCTCGCGGCGGGTCCCGTGCTCGGTCCGGACGCCTTCTTCGGCGACGGGCTGCCGCAGCGGCCCGAGGACCCGAGCGAGGCGAGCCTCAACGACTACCTTGCGCAGTGCGAGCGCCGCTACATACGGCAGGCGCTCGAGCGCCACGAGGGGCAAATCACGCACACCGCTGCCGCGCTCGGAATCAGCCGCAAGGGCCTGTGGGAGAAACTCAAGCGGCTCGGCATCGAGCAGCGCGGCTAGGGCCCGGGCAGGTTCGCCTTACAATCCGAACCTCGATGAAGACCCTCGCCGTCTAATGAAGACCTTCGCCGCTCAATGAAAACCTTCGCCGCTCAATGAAAACCTTCGGTTTTGCCGGCTTCTCCGGCAGCGGCAAGACGACGCTGGTCGAGCAGCTGATCCCGCGCTTCGTGAAGCGCAACCTGAAGGTGTCGCTCATCAAGCACGCGCACCACACGTTCGACGTCGATCAGCCGGGCAAGGACTCGTACCGTCACCGCCACGCCGGCGCGACGGAAATCCTGGTCACGTCTTCTCGGCGCTGGGTGCTGATGCACGAGCTGCGCGGCGAGGCGGAGCCGGCGTTCGAGGAGCAGGTCCGGCATCTGTCGCCGTGCGACCTGTTGCTCGTCGAAGGGTTCAAGTACGCGCCGATTCCGAAGCTCGAAGTGTGGCGCGAGGAGACGGGCGAGGCGCTGCTGCACCCGAACGACCCGCATATCGTCGCGGTCGCTTCCGACCGCAAAGTCGAAACGCGGCTGCCGCTCCTCGATCTGAACGATATCGACGCCATTGCCGCCTTCATCCTCGGCCACCTGAGACTCGCATGAACAAGGGACTGCTTTCGGTCGACGAGGCGCTCGAGGTGCTGCTCTCCGGCGCGCAGCCGCTCGCTGAAATCGAGGAAATTCCCACGCTGGAAGCAAGCGATCGCGTGCTCGCCCGCGCGCAGCGCTCGAAGATGGACGTGCCGCCGATGGACAACAGCGCGATGGACGGCTACGCGGTACGTGTCGCCGACATCCGGGCGCCGGAGACGCGGCTCAAGGTCGCGCAGCGCATCGCCGCCGGAGCGGTCGGCCAGCCGCTCGCGCCCGGCACCGCGGCGCGTATCTTCACCGGGGCGCCGATCCCGGCTGGGGCCGATGCGATCGTGATGCAGGAATTCTGCGCGGCGGACGGTGATGCGGTCGTGGTGAAGAAGGTGCCTCACGCGGAGGAGTGGATCCGGCGCACCGGCAGCGACATCCGCGCGGGCAGCGAGATCCTCGCCGCCGGCAAGCGCCTGCTGCCGCAGGACACCGGGCTCGCCGCCTCGGTCGGAATCAAGTCGCTGCCCGTGGTTTGCCGCCTGCGGCTCGGGCTCTTCTTCACCGGCGACGAGCTGGTGATGCCGGGCGATCCGCTGCCGCCGGGGCGCATCTACAACTCGAACCGCTTCACGCTGAACGGTCTTGCCAGGACTTTCGGCTGCGAGGTACGCGACTACGGCATCGTGCCCGACAGCCTGGAGGCGACGCGAGCCGTGCTGCGCAAGGCGGCGGCCGAGTGCGACGTCATCGTCACCTCGGGCGGCGTGTCGGTGGGCGAGTCCGACTTCGTCAAGCCCGCGGTCGAGGCCGAGGGGTCGCTCCTCATGTGGAAGATCGCGATGAAGCCGGGCCGGCCGCTCGCATTCGGGCGCGTCGGGCGCGCGGCGTTCATCGGGCTGCCGGGCAACCCGGTGTCGAGCTTCGTCACCTTCCTCATCTTCGTGCGCCCGTTCCTTTTGCGGACGCAGGGAATCGCAGAGGTGACGCCGCGTGCGCTCGAGGCGCGGGCCGATTTCGACTGGCAGGATCCGGATCCGCGGCGCGAGTTCCTGCGCGTAAAATGGAACGCAGCGGGCGGATTGGATCTTTATCCGACTCAGGATTCGGCGGTGCTGACTTCGACCGCCTGGGCCGACGGGCTGGTCGACAATCCGCCCAACCATGCGATCAGGAAGGGCGACACGGTGCGCTTCCTCCCCTACGCGGAGCTCTACCGGTGAAAGTGAAAGTGCTGTTCTTTGCCGGGCTGCGGGAGAAGCTGGGTACGGCAGCCGAGGAGATCGAGCTCCCCGCCGGCGTCACGACGCTGGCCGGGCTGCGCGCGCATCTCAGGGGCCGGGGAGGGGAATGGCAGGCCGCGCTCGCCGAGGGCAAGCTTCTGCGCATGGCGGTGAACCAGGACATGGCGAAGCCGAC
>JBFGLA010000003.1:0-25508 GCA_041576355.1 Burkholderiales bacterium | reverse complement strand
GTGCGATGGAACTTGCCGTCCGAGCCGAGCGGCCCGTTGTGGCAGGCGGCGCAGCCGGCCTTGCCCCTGAAGATCGCGTAGCCGTCCTTCGCCTCGGCGCTGATGGCGCTGGCGTCGCCCTTCTTGAAGCGGTCGAAGGGCGCGTTGCGCGACGCGAGCGTCTTCACGAACTCGCCGACCACGCCGAACATCGACGGGCCGTAGGGATCGGCTCCGTCACCGAAGATCCCGGTCCACATCTTCAGGTACTCGGGCACTTGCTTGAGGCGCTCCTGCACGATGCGTCCGTCGGCGTTCATGAAGTGCGCCTCGGTCACCTTGTCGCGCACGAGCGTGCTCAGGTCGGCCCCGTCGAGTCGGCCGTCCCACATGAAGCGGTTGCGCAGCGCGGCGTTCAGCACCGTCGGCGTATTGCGGAAGTATTCCGCGCCCGGGTAAGAGGCGGAGAGCGCACGGCCGTCGCTCCAGCCATTCTGCGGCACGTGGCAGGTGGCGCACGACAGGGCGCCGTCGCCCGAGAGGCGCGGATCGAAGAACAGGTACCGGCCCAGCTCCGCGCGCTTGGCGTCGAACTTCACTTCCGGCAAAGCGGCGAGGTCGCCTTGGGCGTGCGCGGGTGGCGCGATCGTAAGGATCGCTCCGGTGATCAGTCCGGTTGCGCCGATAGCGCGCAGGGTTTTCTTGCGGTTGGGACTAGGCATCGTTCGGATTCCCTCGTGGATGCGATACGGTGTTGCCGGCCTACTGGGCCATTCTCACTGCAGGGAATGGGCGAGAATTGATCTAGGTCAGTATTTCGACCGACCCCGAAGCGGGACGCGGGTGCTGCGGATTGCGATGCAACTACTCGTCGAGCAGCCGGTTCAAGCGCCCGTTGATCGCAGCGTCGGCGCCGGGGCCGAAGCGCGTGCGCCCGCAAGCCGCTCGCCCTTCGTCGGCGGTACTTCGGCCTGAGGCTTTCTCACGTCCGCGCCGCGCTCGAGCTTGAATCGGCTCACGATTCCGGCGAGCGTCTCGGCCTGCTCGTTCAGGGTCTCGGCGGCGCCTGCGGCCTGCTCGACCAGCGCGGCGTTCTGCTGTACCACCTTGTCCATGTGGCTGACCGTCTGGTTCACCTGATGGATGCCGCTGCTTTGCTCCTGCGATGCCGCGGCGATCTGCGCGATGAGCGCGCTGACGTCCTCGACGCGTGTGACGATCTGGCTCATGGTCGCCGCGACGTCTTCCACCAGGCGGCTGCCCGCCTCGACGCGCTCGACCGAGCTGCCGATCAGGCCCTTGATTTCCTTCGCGGCGGTCGCCGAGCGCTGCGCGAGGCTGCGCACCTCGGAGGCGACGACCGCGAACCCTCGCCCCTGCTCGCCCGCGCGGGCGGCCTCGACCGCCGCGTTGAGCGCGAGGATGTTGGTCTGGAACGCGATGCTGTCGATCAGGCTCGTGATGTCGACGATCTTGCGCGCGGACTCCTGGATCGCGTCCATGGTCCCGACCACATTGCTCACCGCCTGCCCGCCGGTGCTCGCCACGCTCGCCGCCTGCCGCGCGAGCTCGCTTGCCCGCCGCGCGTTGTCGGCGTTCTGCTTTACCGTGGCGGTGAGCTGCTCCATGCTGGAGGCGGTCTCCTCCAGGCTCGCCGCCTGCTGCTCGGTGCGCTTGGACAGGTCGCCGGTGCCGCCGCTGATCTCCCGCGTGGAGACGAACACGTGGCTCGCCGCGACGCTGATCTGCGACACCAGCTCGTGCAGCTTGGCCATCATCTGGTTGAAGGTTCGGGCGGTCTGCCCGATCTCGTCCTGGCGCTGGATATCCAGCCGGCGCGTGAGATCGGCCTCGCCGGCCGCAACGTCGCTTAACCGCGAGTTCAACTCGTCGAGCGGCCGCACGACGATCCGCTGCACGACGAGGTAGACGAAGAGCACCAGCACGCCGGCGAGGATGCCGTACACCAGCATGACCTTGATGCTGTAGGTGCGTACGGCCTCGTTGGCCTTGTCGAGCGGGATCTTCATGCTGACCGCTCCCAGCACGGTTCCGTAGGGATGCTCGTCGTGGCACTCGCGGCAGTCCTGACCGGCGTAGTTCTGCTGGCTGATCGCCGGGATCACGGCACGAAGTATCTCGCTCTTGCTGTCTTGCTGAATGGCGAAGAAGGGCTGGCCCTCCTTCAGCACGCGCTGCTCGACCTCGTCCGGGTTCATCTCGGTCGCGTCGCCCTCGCCCATGGTGTAGGCGGCGGCCTCGCTTCGCAGCACCTTCAGGTCGCGGATGCTGTTGGTCTGGCGCACCTTATCGAGATAGATTGCGCGATCCTTGATCGTCTTGGTCTTCTTCATGAAGAGCAGGTTCGCGAGCGTCATCTCGTGCACGCTGCGGGCGAAGGCTTCCGCCTGTTCGACCGCGACCCGCCGTTGCTCGTAGATCGACCAGCCCACCATTGTTCCGCCGACCAGCAGCAGGACGACGGAAATTCCCGCCACGAGACGGACCCACAGCTTGAGCCGTCCGGATCGCGCCATCATCACCAGTGCTCCTTCTCGCACGCCTGTGCCTGTCGATCCACGCGTTTCGCGCACGGCGACCTCGGCGATTCGGGTCATTCATCATTCAGTGCTATAGAGCAAATAGTATAAGAGAGCCGATCGGCGGAGTGAGAGATTGTGTAAGAACTGCGCGCAATACCGTTCAGGCGGCTTTCGAGCGACCCGGTTATTGTGTAAAACGCTCGCGACGGAGCCGCATGGCGTTATCTTTGATCCAGGATAAATTTGATCTACCTCAATCTTGCAATATGGGAGCGCATATGAACCGAGCACGCCACCTGCTGCTTGCGGCGGCAGGCGTGATCCTGCTGGCGTCGCCCGCCGTGCAGGCCATGGATGCCAGGGCGGCGGAGACGCTGGTGCGCAAGAGCGGCTGCCTGCGTTGCCACAGCCTCGGGGACAAGAGAAAGGAGCAGGAAGTCCCGACCTACGGCGAAGTCGCGAGGAAGCACAAGGGGGAAAGCGGCATCGAGGACAAGCTGGTCGCGCGCGCGATCCAAGGTGACAAGGTCAAGATCGCCGGCAAGGAAGAGGAACACGGCAGGTTCAAGACCGATGACAAGGACCAGGTTCGTAACGCGATCCGGTGGATCCTGTCGCTCGGAGGCTGAGGCGACGCAAAGAACTCACGCACCCAGGAGAGGAAGCATGGTTTCCAAAAGAAGTTCACGCCTCGCGCAGTCCTTGCTCAGCGCCGCGGTCGTGCTCGGCGCGGTCTGCGCCGCAGCCCAGCAACCCGCCGCGGCAGCGGGCGATGCCGTTGCGCTGACCGGCGACGCCGCGTGCACGCGCTGCCACGATTACAACGATCCCTACGACGTCCTCGCCATCAGCCAGTCGCGTCACGGCGTGAAGGGCGACCGGCGCACTCCGGGCTGCCAGGGTTGCCACGGCGAAAGCATCGAGCACGTCCGCCAGGAGAGCGGCGCCGGCAATCGGCGCGCGGCGCCGACGATCTCCTACGGCCCGAGCAACCGCTCGCCCGCCGAGCGGCAGGACGAGGCCTGCCTCGCCTGTCACCGGGGCGGCAGCGTGCTGCACTGGTCGGGCAGCCTGCACCAGATCCGCGACGTGCCGTGCAGCAATTGCCACCAGATTCACGCCGCGCAGGACCGCGCGCTCGCCAAGCGCACTCAGCCCGAGGTCTGCTTCAACTGCCACAAGAACCAGCGCGCGGACATGCACAAGTTTTCCCGCCATCCCTTGCGCGAGGGCAAGATGGGGTGCTCGGACTGCCACAATCCGCACGGCTCGACGGCGGTCCGCATGATGCAAAAGCCCGGCATCACCGAGACCTGCTTCACCTGCCACGCCGAGAAGCGCGGGCCGTTCCTCTGGGAGCATCCGGCGGTCAACGAGGACTGCACGAACTGCCACACGCCGCACGGCTCGAACAATCGCTCGCTGCTGAAGGTGCGTCCGCCCTTCCTGTGCCAGCAGTGCCATTCGACGACCAACCACTCGAATGTCGCGTTCAGCGGGCTCAACGTGGCGCCCGGTCTGGGCGGTAGCGCGGCTTCGGTCTTCATGGTCGGCAAATCCTGCCTGAACTGTCACTCGTCCATCCACGGCTCGAATCACCCGGCCGGCGTGAAGTTCCAGCGCTGATCGCAAGCGCCACACGGGAGCGGAGAACATGTGCAAATCCAGATACTGCAACGCCTTCAAGGTTAAGCTCCTGCAACTCGCCCTGGTCACGGCAGGGCTCGCGACGCCCGCAGCCTCGATTGCGCAGGATGTCTATGCGGTCGATCCGGCGACGCTGACGCCCGGCGAGCGCGAGCGCCTGCGCGAGCTCACGCAGAGCGTGAGCAGCGTCGAGCTGGGCGTCGGCCATGTCAACGGCGACGCGTTCAAGTTTGGCGACTACAGCGGGCTGCACCGCGAGGGATACCACCTGATCGGCAATATGGACCTGATCGAGCGTCCCAAGCCCGGCTCTAACGACACGGAATACTTGCGCATCCAGGGGCGAAATCTCGGTCTCGACTCGCGCAATATCGAGGTCGAAGCCGGTAGCCAAGGCAGCTACCGCCTGCGGGTCGAACACGACGAGCTGCCGAAGAAGCAGACCGACAAGTACCTGACGATCTACGAGGGCGCCGGAACGTCCGCGCTGACGCTTCCCGCCGGCTGGGTAGCCGGCGCGAACACCGGCGCGATGCCCGGGCTGACGGACAATCTCAGGCCCTTCGAGGTGGAGAGCGCGCGCACGAACGTCCGCCTCGGCGTCAATAAGGTGTTGGACGGGCGCTGGGCCGGCTGGGAATTGGACGCCAAGTTCCGCCGCGAGGAAAAAGACGGCACCAAGCTGATGGGCAGCTACAACTCGAACAGCACCACGCAGCTGATCCCGGAGCCGGTCCATTACACGACCGATCAGGTCGAGCTGGCGGTCGCTTACGCCGGTACGCGCGCGCAGTTCCAGGCGCGCTACGAGATGTCGACGTTCAAGAACGCGAATCGGTTGCTGGACTGGCAAAGCGCGTTCACGGGCGCGCAGCTCGACAACCGCCGCGACTTGCCTCCCGAGAACCAGTTCCATCAGCTCAACTTCTCGGGCGGCTACAACTTCACCCGCACGACCCGCTTTACGGCCGCGGCGTCCTTCGGCCGCATGACGCAGGACGAGCAGTTCCTCGCGATGTCGGTCAACAACCCCGCCGCCGAGCTGCCCCGCTCGTCGTTGCAGGGGAAGGTGAACACCCGACACGTGAACCTGGGGCTTTCGGCGCGGCCGCTGCCGAAGCTCTCGCTCGGCGCGGGCTACCGCTACTACGACCGCGACAACAGCACGCCGCAGGACGTATTTCGCTACATCGGCCGCGACGGCGCCGGCGCGCAGCCTGCGCTCACCTCCGCGTTCGCGCGGGTAAACCAGCCGCGCAGCTATACGCGCCATCAATCCAAGCTGGACGCGGCGTACGAAGTGCTGCCGCGCACCAAGCTCAGCTTGGGCTACGAGCTCGACGAGATCCAGCGCGACTGGTGGGAAGTCGACAAGACGCGCGAGCGCAGCACCCGCGCCGAAATACGCCGCGGCGTTTCCGAGACGGTCACGGGAGGCGTCGGCTACGAACGTTCGGAGCGCCGCGGCGGCGAGTACGTCTTCAACCACCCGTTCGTGACGGGACAGACGCCGGAGTACCTGGCGACGCTCGCGCCGCAGGCGCAGCTCGACAACAACCCCGCGCTGCGCAAGTTCTTCGAGGCCAACCGCGACCGCGACCGGGTGCGCGGGTTCGTTTCCTACTCGCCGAACGAGCGGGTCAACCTGCAGTTCGCGGCGACCCGCGACCACGACACGTATCCGGATTCGGAGCTCGGGCTCACCCGCAGCCGCGGAAATACCTACACGATCGACGGCACCTATACGCCCGGCGAGCATCTGTCGCTCTCCGCCTTCTACAGCCGCGAAAACTCGCGCCTGGCGCAGCGCGGCCGCCGTTGGACGAGCACCACCGCACCGACCGGGGGAGCGAGCACCATTAACGCGGCCGACGCTGGCGCAGACTGGGAGGCCGAGATGGGCTACCGCACCGACACCGTCGGAATAGGGTTGCGGGCCAAGCCGCAGGAGCGGCTCGAACTCGGCGTCGACGCGGCCTATTCGCGCTTCACCGGCGACATCGACGTAAGCGCGCCGGGCTTCGAGACGCTGCCGATCACCAACCGGCCGGCGACCCCGACCGCGCTGCCCATGCTGGTCACGCGCATGGCCTCGTTCCAGCTGAGCGCTACCTACAAAGTCAAGGACGACCTGTCGATTCGCGGCGTCTACTGGTTCCAGCGGCTGAAGAGCTCGGACTGGGGCTACGACGGGCTCACCCCGACCACGGTGACGAACGCTTTGATCAACGAGGAAACCCCGCAGTACACCGTGCACGTCGTCGGCGTCTCGATGATCCACAAATTCAGATAGGCGCGCGCCGGCCGGCTACGGGTTGAGGAACGGCTACTCGTCGAGCAGCCGGCTCAAGCGCGCGCGAATCGAGGCATGCGCACCGGGGCCGAAGCGCGTGCGTGCGACAGAAGGGCGCACCGTCGGACCCCTTCTATATGCCATTTGGTCGATGTTCGGCGGGCGGAAAAAGATATAAAAGGTGGGTTCCAAAACCGAACGCTCACGAGACTAGCGTGCTCGCTGCCGCGTCCTGCGCAGGGCATCGCGGGCGTGTGCTTGTCTATTCAGAAATAATAATAACGGATAGACCGACGATAGTTTCCCGGTTGTTGCGCTGTGTTAAACCGGCAACCTACCATTCCATTGTGATCCTAGTATAAGAGTGACTTATTGATAGCGCGCCAAGACGCACTTGCAAGGAGGAACTGCCATGGCGGGTGGTGCACGCGACAAACGCAAGTGTCCCCGGATCGATCGCTCCCCACTCGCATCGAGCTGGGATGCCACTCACCGGCACCCGGTCCTGATAAACGTGGGCGGTGGCGGAGCGTGCCTGTGGTTCCACGACCCTCCGTTCGCGCTGGGCCAAGGCTCGCTCTACTTCCATTTGCGGAGCAAACCGCGCGAGTCGCTGCCGCTGCGTGCGCGACTCGTATGGATGCGTACGTGCAAGCCGACTCAGGGCGGCGCGAACGAAGGGCCGGCGGAAGGCTGGCTCGCGGGTGTTGCATTTACGCCGGGGCAGCTTGGTAATTCTCAGGCCGAGGATCTGAGCGACCAGGTCGACGTGGATCTCCTGCCGGAGAGCGGTTTCCCCGCCGCAGAATCGCAGAGCAGGAACCCAGTAACCGCGGCAGCGCCCGAGGGGCCGCTCCTCAACAGCCTTGCAGCGAGCAGGTTCGGCGCGGCCGCAGAGAGTCTGCTTCCTGTCCTGGCCAAACATTTTGTGGATATCAAGCTGGTCTTGAGGCCTGACCGCCTGGAGATCTCGGCGCCGTTCAAGCCGCTCGACGAGTCACGGAGCGTGGAAGCCTCGAGACAGAATTTGCGCCGGCCTCATGGCCCGCCGGTCGCGATCTCCCACAAGAGCGGCTGGCACGTATCGGTTCAACCGACGAATTCCTCGAAGCAGGTCCGGCATGAGTTCGCAGCCTCGGAAGCCCCTCCGCTGCCGATGTCCCAAAAGCCGCATCCTGGTGCCGCGCCTGCTAAGCCCGCGTCGGGATGGCTGCAAGGGCGCGGGCTCGTGTTCGCTGCGCTTGCAATTCTCATGGCGTTTGTCGGCCTGCGGTCTTTCGGGCCTTTGCTTGATAAGGGGGGCGGCGCTTCAACGGCGCGCAACGTTCCTGTGCAGCAGGAACGCAACATCCCGGCATGGGGGGGTGATCTCGATGAGTCCTCTGTGGATGGCTGGGTTGAAGTCAAGACGAGATTCGGCCTGTCCGACGCCGAGGCGAGCTCGGCGATACGGATTCTCAAGATCAACGACCGGTATCCTCCCGGCCACTCGTTGAGCGATCTGACCGCTTATCCTCCCCAGATGGGGCGGGCCTTCGCGCTCCTGGCGGGTGCTACGGCGAAAACGCCGAGCGCTCTTGGCGCGCTGAGAGAAGACCTCCAAGCTAGATTGGCGAGCGGCGCGCGGTTCCCGGACGAGTCCCCGGGCTATCGCTATTTTTCGAATCTGGACCCGAGGCTGTTTCACAACGCCGTCGTTCTGGCGGCCATCGAGCTCATACACCGTCGCCAGCAGGACCCCGACGTGAGGGCACTCCTCGTTACGCTGAAGGGGAGCGGGACCTAAGGTCACCGCTTCCAGCACGGCTTCGGCCAGCGCGTTCCAGGCTACGCCGGAAGTCAGCCCCCCAGCAGCACCCAGTTCTCGATCGTCCCGGTCGTCCCGAACGCTTCGCCGCTGCACTCGAGCGGATCGGCGTCGCGTGCGGCCTGAGGGATGATGGCGTCTGCCCGGGCCGCCAGTCCGCGCGCCTGGTAAGCGGCGAAAACCGCGTCCGTCGCTATGTCGAGGTAAGACACGTACTTCATCCCGCTAGGCGTACTCACCCGGACGGCGACATCGGACATGGTCTGCGCGCCGACGTGGGTGCCAAGATGCTGGCCGACCGCGACCGAATCGCCGACCGCCAGGGGCTCGCGCAGGTTGACGTGAAAGAGGATCACGAAGAAGGCGGGATAGTCCTGCGACTGGATGTGGAGCTGATAACCCGCCCATTCCTGAAAAATCGTGGCTATCGTTCCCGTGACCGGCGAGTAGACATCGACCGTCGCCCAATCCAGGCCGCTCTTCGGCATGTAGTAGTGCTTCATGCTGCGGCACGACTCGAAATCGTCCGCGTAGCTGTGACCGATGCCAGAGCGGAACTTCGAGATGCGGGAGATCTTGTCGAGGTCGATGTAGTCGAACAGGACGAAGCGCGGGATGCCGGCGGCGTCGACGTCGTAGTTCTCGGCGGTTGGCGCCGGGGTGACGGGCACGATCTCGCTCGCGCCGCCCACGCTGCCCCCGCCGGTGGGAGGGGTTTCGCCGCCGCCGCCACGTCCACCCCCGTCGCAGGAAGCGATCAGGAGCGCCGAGGCCATCGATGCCAGGTGACGCGCGAGCTTCTTCATTGCCGTTCCCTCTTCGACGCCCTCGGGTTTTATCGGCAATATTGCGAGGTTCTTTAGCTGCTCACGAGGGGGTGAACATGCAAGCCAAGCCGATCTCAGCCGAGTTTCCCTTCGCGTCCAAGTTCATCGAAGTGCACGGATCGCGCATGCACTACATCGACGAAGGGAAGGGCGACCCGATTCTCTTCCTGCACGGCAACCCGACCTCTTCGTACCTCTGGCGCAACATCATTCCCCACCTGACGCCGCACGGGCGGTGCATCGCTCCCGATCTGATCGGCATGGGCAAGTCGGAGAAGCCTGCGATCGGATATCGGTTCTCTGATCACAGCCGGTACATCGACGGCTTCATCGAGAAGCTGGGCTTGAGCAAGATCACTCTGGTTCTGCACGACTGGGGATCGGGGCTGGGCTTTCACTACGCGGCGCGCAACGAGGCGAGGGTCAAGGCGATCGCTTTCATGGAGGCGATTGTCCGGCCCGTGACCTGGGCCGATTTCCCGCAGGACTTCAAAATGGGCTTCAGGCTCATGCGTACACCGTTCGTGGGCTGGCTCATGATCAGCGTCGGCAACGCTTTCGTTAAGCAGATCCTTCCCAAGGCCACCGTGCGCAGGCTGACGGCGGAAGAAATGAAGGCCTACGGCGAGCCGTTCCGGACGGTCGCCAGCCGCAAGCCGGTTCGGCAGTGGCCCCGCGAGATACCGATAGACGGCTCACCCGCGGACGTGCACGAGCTCGTCGCGAGCTACAGCCGATGGCTGCAGGCCACGCCGCTGCCCAAGCTGCTTCTCTATGCGACGCCGGGCGGAATCATCACCGAGAGTGGAGTCGAGTGGTGCAAGTCCCACTTGAAGAATCTCAAGAGCGTGCCCGTGGGCGCGGGCATTCACTATCTGCAGGAAGACAACCCGCACCGGATCGGAGAGGAGCTCGCGCAGTGGGTTCGGGCTCTGACATGACGAAACTTGTTTAGTCGTGAGTACCCAGCGCCTGATGAGGGCCGTTTCGCAGAGCGAACACAACGGCCGCATACCCCGCTATGAGGCCAACCGATTGATCCGCCAGCGCTTGCGCGCGATGAAAAAAAATGCTGCAGCGCGCACCGAGATCCAACTCGAAGCGTGAAGTTGACACCCGTTCCGTCAGTTTGTTACTTCTGCCGAAAGAAAAAGATTAAGCAACATCAAAAATAGAACTTAGAAGTTAACCGGCTTCAACAAGCCGTTGCCCGCGCACCGCGCGGATGTCCGCAAGCGGTACGTGCCCGCAGAACAACAACAAATGCGGGTGCAGGGGAAGCACCTGACGCACAGGAGGGGAGCATGCAAGCGCGTCACCTACACGCAGGACTGGGATTCTCGGAAGTCGCCGTTTCGCGCGCCTGCGATCCCGGGTATGCGCCTTCTCCTCACTACGGACGCCTGAGCACGGACGTCTCGAACGAAACACTCTCAGACAGGGGAAAGAATATGGACCATACGATCCTCTTCAAGTGCTGGCGCGAGGTCCGCCGTTCGGGTTCCGCAGCGCTGCTGGCGGCTGCTCTCGGTTTTGCAGCGACTCAAGCTTCAGCCCAGCCCGTCCCGGGCACGGTCGCCGACGAGATCCCGCAGCCGCAGGCGAATAACGAGATGGCGGCCGAGGGAAACCGCCTCTCCAACAACCAGATCAACACTCAGAACCCCGAGCACGCGAACCAGTTCGCGGTCGAGGACTTTACGCTGAACCAAACAGTCGACGTCACGGCCACGAATATCAATGCCGCGAATCTGCAGGGCAACCGGGGGCTCGACGTTCCCACGGGGTCGGCGCCGAGCCCGCTCTTCAACGCGCAACCCTTCACCCAACAGATGCTGCGCTTCGAGGAATTCGGTTCTCGGCCGCTGGGCCCAGCGGGGTCGGTTGTTCGCGGCAGCGAATTCCCGGCGCCGTTCAATGCCGAGAGCAGCCCGAGCGGCACCGCGCTCGATACGTTCCTATCCCAGTACGTGGATCCCGCCGGGGCAGCGTTGCCCGCTCCGTTCCCGACTCGGCTCGCGAACGACCCGGACAACGGCGGCACCGACGAGAACCCCTGGAAACTCCAGATCGAGGCGTTCCTCGGGCGGCCGCTGCTGACGCCCCCGGCCGAAGGCCGCCCGCCGGGCGAGGACTGGGCGCATCAGCGCTGGGAGGAATTCTTCCCGGAGGTGTTCGTCAACACTGCCCAGGCGGGAGCGCGCCCGAACGGGGGTCTGCGCGACCCGCTGCAGCTGCATCACTACGCCGTCGGGGAATTCGCTCCCGGAGGGCTGTATCACAACACGGTCGGGCGCGCGGGATTCGAGGGGACGACGGCGGGGATACCGGTCCAGTTCCATCCCAACTTCCCGGTGCAGGATCCTCTCGCGGTATGGACTTGGGACGGAACTTTCCCGCCCAAGCTCATGATGGCGCGCTACGGCGAGCCAATCCTGATGCGGCACTACAACGCGCTGCCGATCAACCCGGCGGCGAACTTCGGCTTCGGGCTGCACACGATCTCGACCCACGAGCACAACGGACACTTTCCGGCCGAGAGCGACGGCTATACGCAGGCTTTCTTCTTCCCCGGCCAGTTCTACGACTACCGCTGGCCGATGGTGCTTGCCGGGCACGACAGCATCAACACCGGCGCGGCCGATCCCAGGGCGGGCGCACCCGACGGCAACGGCGGGATCCGGAAAATCCGTGGCGACTGGCGCGAGACCATGAGCACGCACTGGTTCCACGACCACATGCTCGATTTCACGGCGACCAATGTCTACAAGGGCAACGCCGCGATGATGAACTACTACAGCGCGGTCGATCGCGGCAACGAGGCGATCAACGACGGGGTCAACCTGCGCCTGCCGAGCGGCACCGCGCTCGACTGGGGCAACCGCGATTACGACGTCAATCTGGTGATCGCCGACAAGGCCTGGGACGCGCAGGGCCAGCTTTTCTTCAACATCTTCAATCTGGACGGCTATATCGGCGACCAGATGCTGACGAACTGGCTGTGGAAGCCGTATTTCGACGTGCGCGCGCGGCGCTACCGCTTCCGCATCCTGAACGGCTCGGTGTCGCGGTATTTCCGCATCGCCGTCGTGCAGGAGGTGCAGGGCAATACGGGCGAGCTGGCCGGGCCGCCGAACTCCGGCATCTCGTACAACCGGGTGCCGTTCTACATGATCGCCAACGACGGCAACATCATGGAACACGCGGTCTTCTTCGACGGCAACACGACGGTCGGCGGGCTGACTAACCGCAGAGGTATCCTGCCGACGCAGGCGATCGCGGAGCGCTACGACATCATCATCGATTTCGCCCAATTCGCGCCGGGCACCAAGCTCTACATGGTGAATCTGCTCGAGCACGAGAACGGCAGGCGCCCGAACCGGGAGATCCCGCTTGCCGACGTGCTGAACGGGACCTATCACGAGCGAAACTCTGAACCGGCGGACCAGCCTGTTGCCGACGGCGGGCGCTACAGCACCGACCCGAGCGTCGCGAGGTTCTTGCAGTTCCGGGTGCAGCCGTTCGACGGCGTCGACAACAGCCTGAACCCGGCCAACTTCGTCGCCGGCGGGCAGAAGATGATCCCGCTGCCCGGCTTTACCCAGGCGGAGCTGGACAACGCGCTGCACCGCACCTTCGAGTTCGCGCGCTCGAGCGGCACCGACTCGGGGCCGTGGACGATCAAGACCGACGGTGGCAGCGGGTTCACCATGGATCCGCGCCGGCTCTCGGCGTCGGTGACGGACGCGCGGGTCGAGATCTGGCACATCCGGGGTAACGGCGGCTGGAGTCACCCGATCCATGTCCACTTCGAAGAAGGGCAGATCTTCAAGCGCGGCGGCATCGATCCGCCGGAATGGGAGAAGTGGGCGCGCAAGGACGTGTACCGCATCGGACGGCTGGAGGACAGCACCGACAGCGTCGACGTCGCGATCCGGTTCCGCGAATTCCTCGGCACCTTCATGGAGCACTGCCACAACACGCAGCACGAGGACCACGCGATGCTGCTGCGCTGGGACATCGAGAACCCGGGGCAGGTGCGGATCATGCCGACGCCGATGCCGGCGTGGGACGGGGTCGGATACGTTCCGAGCTTCGCCTTGCCGACTTTCCGCACCGGCGACCTGAAGGCGGCCGAGGACGCGGCGAAGGATCCCGACTTCGGGAACCTGGTGCGATAGCGGCCGGAGCGGATACCGTGCGCAAGATCGGCTTGACGCGTTGGACAGTGATCCCGGCGCTCGCCCTGCTGGTCGGGGCGAGCGCGCCGGGTCTCGCGCATCAAGGGCGCGATCACTCCGTCAAGGAGCCCTCTGCGGCCCCGCGCGGCGCGCCCGCCCCGTCCGCCCCGTCCGCTCGCGCGGGAGGCACGCGCTGGGGCGCGAGTTATTTTCCCAACGTCGCGCTCACCACGCACGAGGGCAAGACGGTCCGATTCTTCGACGATCTGATCAAGGACCGGGTGGTGGTGATCTACTTCATGTACACGAGCTGCGAGGACTCGTGCCCGCTGGAGACCGCTCAGCTGGTCAACGTGCAGCGCATCCTGGGCGATCGAGTCGGCAAAGACGTCTTCATGTATTCGATCACCATAGACCCGGAGCGCGACACGCCCGAGGTGCTGGCGGAATACGCAGCGAAATACAACGTCGGGCCGGGCTGGCTCTTCCTCACCGGGAACGAGGCCGACATCACGTTGCTGCGCCGCAAGCTCGGCCTGTACCGCGAGGATCTGTTCGAGGATCCCGCCGATCACAACATCAGCCTCGTCATCGGCAACCAGAGCACCGGGCAGTGGATGAAGCGCTCGCCGTTCGACAATCCCTACTTCCTCGCGGCGCAGATCGGAAGCTGGCTGCGCAGCTGGAAGATGCCGAGCGACGTCCCGGGCAATAGCTACGCGCAGGCGCCCAAGCTGCGCAACATCAGCCAGGGGGAAAGCCTCTTTCGCGGCCGATGCAGCGTCTGCCATACCATCGGCGAGGGCGATGTCATGCAAGTGCAGCAAAACCGGGTGGGGCCGGACCTGCTCGGGGTGACGCAAAAGCGGGAGCGGGCCTGGCTCGCCCGCTGGCTCGCGGAACCGGACAAGATGCTGGCGGAGCGCGATCCGATCGCCATGGCGCTGTACGCCCGCTACAACAACCTGCCGATGCCGAATCTGCGCCTGAACGAGATCGAAGTCGACGCACTGATCGAATACATGGAAGCCGAAAGTCGCAGGGTCGAACAAACCGCCCGGCTTGCGGCGGAAAGGAGTCTGTCAAATGAAAAATCTCGCTAGCGCTTTGCTCTGCTCCGCTCTGATCGGCGTCGCGTACGCAGGATCGGCGTTCGGGGTTGAAGTCGACATCAATCCCGGCGCGTACATGGGGAAATGGGTGCTGGACGACGGCGTACCCCGGCAAGGCGAGGCCAGCGTGGATCTCGCTGCCGGCACGCATGCCATCCGGGTCGCCGGCACCGACGACATCTTGTTCGAAGTCGCTTCGAGCGGATGGGTGACGGTCCACAACAGCGCCGCGGCGGGCGGTTGGAAGCACAAGCTATGGCTCAGAACGACGACCGTCAGCGTCAACCCGGTGTTCTTTACCGGAAACTGGCGCGTTTCCGCGGGAGGCACCGTGGATCATATCGGGGCCCAGTCCGTGGTACTCGTGCGCGGGGTGCGCTTCTACAGCTTCGAGGTGGGGGCGACCGGCGGGTTCTTCTTCCACGTCGCGGGCGACGGCACGGTGAGCGTGGAGAATCCGCTTGCCGCGAGCGGCGGAGCCGGGACCCTGACGCTGAACAACACCGAGCGGTTCGTGTCGCAGTAGCCGGGATCGTCGACGCGGGCGGACTCATCCCGCCCGCGCACGAATTGATAGGTTCGCCACGCACCTTCTCGTCTCGACGTCCCTGAAGTAAGAGTCGGTCCCCTGCGGATCCGCTTGCCGCGATCCGCCCCTCCCGTTCTGCGGCCGCGGCCCCTGCTTCGCACCGCCCGGCTTGACCCGGCGTGACGGTATCCGCATGATCTGCCGCGATACGGGTCCAATTATTCGGGAAACGAAGCGATGCGCAGAGGCAGCGGGGGCGGGCGAAGGGCAGGGTGGGCGGTTGTCCTCGTGGCGGCATGCCTCGCGAGCCCGGCCGGCCTCACGGCCGAGGGCGGAGCGCTCTCCGAGCACGAGTTCTTCGGCGACGTGCCGGTCGTGCTGAGCGCCTCGCGCCTCGCCCAGCCGGCTTCCGACGCGCCGAACGCGATCACGGTCATCGACCGCGAGCTGATCCGGGCGAGCGGGGTGCGCGACCTGCCCGACCTCTTTCGCCTCGTGCCCGGGATGTACGTGACCTACCAGGCGTACGCGCTGGGTCTGCAGGGGATCGTGGCGTACCACGGCCTCGCCAGCGAGATCGCGAACCGCATGCAGGTGCTGATCGACGGCCGCGCGGTCTACAACCCGACTCTCGCCCACGTCAGCTGGTCCGACCTGCCGCTCGCGATCGAGGACATCGAGCGCATCGAAGTCATCCGTGGACCCAGCGCCGCCTCGCACGGCCATAACTCCTTCTTCGGCGTGATCAACATCATCACGCAGCACGCGGCGCAGGCGCGCGGCACGTACGCCGCGCTCAACCAAGGGAGCAAGGGCATCGACGATCGCATCTTGCGCCACGGCGGCGCGGCGGGCGACCTCGATTACCGCGTGACGCTCGCGTACCGCTCGGACGAGGGTTTCGACGGCATCGCCGATAGCCGGCACCTGCG
This sequence comes from Burkholderiales bacterium, assembly GCA_041576355.1. Classification (GTDB taxonomy): domain Bacteria; phylum Pseudomonadota; class Gammaproteobacteria; order Burkholderiales; family SG8-39; genus JAOUFA01. Next base: position 9,658 of record JBFGLA010000003.1, on the reverse strand, counting down.
CATCGCCACGGTGCGCGGCGACTATCGCGTCAACCCGAGCGACACGATCGAACTCCAGGTCGGCTACAACGGCGGCCCCCGCGAGACTCAGACGGCCTCGACTCTGCAGCCGAACGAGCTGGACTATCCGCGCGAGTTTCGGGTGCGCAATTACTTCGAGCAGCTGCGCTGGCGGCGCGCGCTCGATCCGGGCAACGAGGTGTCGCTCCAGGTCTATCACAACCACACGGAGATCCAGGACGAATTCGAGTCTCTGCCGATCTTCGCGCCGCCGGTTATTCCGACGCCGCAGAGGTTCCCGATCGACGATAGCATCCGCACCGACCGCTACGATGTCGAGCTGCAGCAGATCGCGAGCCTGAGCCCGCGGCTGCGCGGAGTTTGGGGCGCGAGCTGGCGCCGCGACTCGGTGGATGCGCCCAACTGGGGCGGGGTGCCGGTCAGCAACGGCTCGCGCCGGCTGTTCGCGCACGCGGAATGGCGTGCCGCGGAGCGCTGGCTCGTCAACGCCGGCGCCATGCTCGAGCGCACCCAGTTTACCGGCACGGATGTTTCGCCCCGTTTCTCGCTCCATTACCGGCTCGCGACCGGCCACACGCTCAGGGCCGGCATCTCGCGCGCGCTGCGCAACCCGTCCATCCTCGAGGAGCGCGGCAACCGCAAGTACACCCTTGGGCCGGTGCTTATCCAACGTTTCCTCGCCTCCGGAGAGTTGCATCCGGAGCGCATCCTGTCGCGCGAGGTCGGCTACATCTTCGATGTCCCGGGCAGCACGCTAAGCTTCGACACCCGGATCTTTCATGACCGGATCTCGGGCTTGATCGGCGTCGTAACCGTTCCGTATCCGCCGTCGACGTTGAGCGGTTCGACGTGGGATTTCCGCAACATCACCGACGCGAGGCAAAAGGGATTCGAGTCGCAGCTGCACTGGCGGCCCACGCGCAGCATGCGGCTCGGCGTGTCGCAGTCCTATATCGTCACCGAAAGCCCGCTCGACGACGACGACGACAGCATCCCCCGCTCGACGCCGCGCACCAGCTACGGGCTGTTCGCGGTCGAGGAATTCTCTGGCGACACCACGCTCTCCGCGACTTTCGTGCGCCAGACCACGGCGCAGGCGTTGGGGTTCAGCGAGCGGCAGGAGCCGTACGGGCGCCTGGACATGCGTCTCGCGCACCGCTTCCGGATCGGCGCCTCGCGCGCGGAGGCGGCGCTGGTCGTGCAGAACGTTCTCGACGACCAGTACACGGAGTTTCGCCACGACAACGTCTTCGACCGGCGCGCCTACGCCACCTTGAGCGTGAATTTCTAGGCGCGTCCCAGCCCAGATGCCGCGAGCCCGCTCTTTCAAGCGCTGCGCCTTGCTGGCCGCGGCGCTCGCGTGCGCGATCGGCATGGCGCGCGCCGCGCCGGAGTCGGTCACGCTGGTCGTTAGCGAGGAGTCGCCCGCGTACATGGAGGTGGTGGGGCAGATCCGCACCGAGCTGAGCGGCGACCCTGCCCGCGCGCGGGTGACGCTGGTGCGGGCGGACGCGTACGACGGCAGCGCGGCACGCGGCGCGGACGATCTCGTCGTCGCGCTCGGCGTGCGCGCGGCGCAGAAGGCGGCCGTCCCCGGCCGCGGGGCGGTGCTGAACGTCCTCATTCCGCGCAGCGCTTTCGAGCGCATCGCGCGCGAGGCCGGCCGCGCGGTCGGCGGCCGCTATTCCGCCCTCTATCTCGATCAGCCGCCCGCGCGGCAGATCAACCTTGCGCGGGTCGCGCTTCCCGCCCCGGAGAGCATCGGCGTCATCGTCAGCGAAGACTCGCAGGACCAGCTGCGCCCGCTGCAGGCGGCGGCCCGGCAGGGGCAGATGCGTCTCGTCGCGGAGCGTGTCGGTCCCGAGCAGGACCTGCTCGGCGCCCTGCAGAACGTACTCAAGGCGAGCGATGTTTTGCTGGCGGTGCCCGACGTGCAGGTCTACAACAGCGGCACGCTGCAGAACATTCTGCTCACTTCGTACCGCTACCAGCGGCCGGTGATCGGATTCTCTCCAGCCTACGTGCGCGCCGGCGCGCTGCTCGCGGTGTACTCGACCCCGGCGCAGATCGGGCTGCACGCCGGCGAGACGGTGCGCGCGTATCTCTCCGCGCGCGAGCTGCCCGCGCCCCAGTACCCGAAGTACTTCTCGGTCGGGGTGAACGCACGCCTCGCCCGCTCGCTCAACCTGGCCCTGGAAGACGAGGTGGTGCTGGAGGTGAAGCTGCGCCGCGCGGAGGGCGGATGACGATCCGCTGGGGCATTCGTGCGCGCGTGCTTGCGCTCGCGCTCCTGCCGGTATCGCTGGTCGCGGTGCTGCTCGCGCTGTATTTCGTCATCACGCGGCTCGACGACCTGGAGCAGGCGCTCGTCGATCGCGGCTCGGCGATCGCGCGCCAGCTGGCGCCGGCGACCGAGTTCGGCGTCTTCTCGGACAACCGCGACGTTCTCGAGCGGCTCGCGAACGCCGCGCTGCAGGAAGCGGACGTGGTGCGCGTCGCGATCACGGACGCCGACGGCGGCATCCTGGTGCAGGCCGGGAAAACAATTCCGTTCGGCGAGGGCGCCGTGATCGACGGCCGCAGCGAGGGTGACGACGACGCAGAACCGGCCACTCTGCTCTTCGCGGCGCCGATTCTTCAGGCCCAGACTCTGCTCGTAGACGAGTTCGCGGTGGAAACATACGCGAGCGCTCCTCCGGCTCCGCGCGTCGTCGGCAATGTGTACGTGGAAATGAGCCGCGCCGCGCTGATGGAGCAGAAACGAAGGCTGCTCCGCAGCGGCGTCGCGATAACGGTTCTGGTCATGCTCGGGAGCGTCCTGCTCGCGCTGCGCATGGGACTCGACATTTCGCGGCCGATCCTCGCTCTGGCCGGCGCCGTGCAACGGATCGGGCGCGGCGACCTCGCCACGCGCGTGCCCGGCCGCTCGAGCGGCGAACTGCTGACGCTGGAGCAGGGAGTGAATGAGATGGCCGCCGCGCTCAAGGCCTCGCGCGAGGATCTGGAGGAGCGCGTTGCGCGCGCGACCGCGGAGCTGGTGCAAAAGCGCGCTGAAGCCGAGCTGGCGAGCAGGACCAAAACGCGCTTTCTCGCAGCCGCGAGCCACGACCTGCGCCAGCCGATGCACGCGCTGGGCCTGTTCGTGAGCGTTCTCAAGCAGCGCGAGATGCCGGGCGAGACGGTGCAACTGGTATCGCTCATCGAGCAGTCGGTGGAGTCGCTGCAAAGGCTGCTCGATGCGCTGCTCGACATCTCCAAGCTGGACGCCGGCGTGGTGACGCCGGCGCGCTCGGCTTTCGCCGTCGGGCCGCTGCTCGAGCGCCTGTGCGCCGAGCACGCGCGCCAGGCGGCGGACAAGCGGCTGCGGCTCAAGCTGCGGCCTTCGAGCCACGTCGTCTACAGCGATCCGACCCTGGTCGAGCGCATCGTGCGCAACCTCGTCTCGAACGCCTTGCGCTACACCGAGCACGGCGGCGTGCTGCTGGGCTGCCGACGGCGCGGTGCCGAGCTGCACGTCGAGGTCTGGGACACGGGAATCGGGATACCGGTATCGCATGTCGAGCAGGTTTTCGAGGAGTTCTACCAGGTCGGAAATCCCGAGCGCGACCGCAAGAGGGGGCTGGGACTGGGACTCGCGATCGTCAAGCGCCTGGCGCAACTGCTCGGGCACGAGATCCGCGTCAGCTCGCGCGTCGGGCACGGCTCGGTGTTCCGCGTGGTGCTGCCGCTCGCGCCCGGCGGCCAGCAGGCCTGCGAGCAGACGGCAGGAGACGAGATCGAGGACGAAGACGACATCGCGGGGAAAGTCATCGCCGTGATCGACGACGACGCCTCGGTGCGGCACGCGATGCAGACGCTGTTGGAGGAGTGGGGCTGCCGCGCCGTCGTGGCCGAATCCGGCGCCGAGGCGGCGGCGCTGCTCGAAGCCGCTGCCCTTGCGCCGGATGTCATCGTCGCGGACTATCGCCTGCGCGAGGGCGAGACCGGCATCGATGCGATCCGGATGCTGCGCCAGCGCGGCGGACGCGAGATTCCCGCGATCATCATCACTGGCGATACCGGGGTCGAGCGTCATTACGACGCGGCCGCAAGGGCATTCATGCAGCTCTACAAGCCGGTACCGCCCGCCAAGCTGCGCTCCGCGCTCGCGCTGGTGCTCGTCAAGGACGGGCCGGTGCCGCGGCTGGCGTTCTAGCGCACCCCATGGAGGAATCGGGCGCGTTCGACTACATCATCGTCGGAGCGGGATCGGCGGGCTGCGTGCTCGCCGCCCGTTTGAGCGAGGACGCGAACGCGCGCGTACTGCTCCTCGAGGCCGGCGGTTCCGACCGCGATCCGCTCATTCACATTCCGCTCGGCCTGGGCAAGCTGCACGAGCACCGGCTGCACGACTGGGGCTACGACACCGAGCCCGAGCCCAACCTCGGCGGCCGGGTGATCGAGGTCCTGCGCGGCAAGGTGATCGGCGGCTCGCATTCGATCAACGTGATGGCGCACGTGCGCGGCAACCGCGGTGATTACGACCGCTGGGCGCGGGCAGGGTGCGCCGGCTGGTCGTACGCCGACGTGCTGCCGGTCTTTCGCCGCCAGGAGAGCTTCGAGGGCGGCGCGGACGACTGGCGCGGCGGCTCGGGGCCGATCCATGTCCAGTTCGCCCGGACCCGGGACCCGCTATTCGATGCCTGGATCGAGGCGGCGAAGAGCGTCGGCATTCCCCATACCCGCGATTACAACGGCGCCGAGCAGGAAGGCTTGGGCCGCGCGCAATCGACGATACGCAACGGGCGGCGCTGCAGCGCCGCGGTCGCTCTTCTGCGCCCGGCCTTGTCGCGCCGCAATCTGACGCTGCGCACGCGGGCGCTCGCCACTCGCATCGTGCTCGAGCGTGCGGGCGCCGCGGGCGTGGAGTACCTGCATCGCGGCAGGGCGAGGATCGCGCGCGCGGAGCGCGAGGTGATCGTCTGCGGCGGCGCTATCAACACGCCCCAGCTCCTGATGCTCTCTGGAATCGGGCCGGCAGAGCACCTGCGCGCGATGGGGATCACGCCGGCCGTCGACGCGAAGGGCGTCGGCAAGAACCTCCAGGACCACCTCGCGGTGATCGTGTACTGGAGGCGCAGAGAGCCGGGTCCATTCCGCGCCCTCATGCGGCTCGACCGCATGACGGCGAGCCTGATCCGGGCATACCTCTTCGGCACCGGGCCGGCGACGGTGCTGCCCGGAGGGCTGCATGGGTTCGTCAAGTCGAGGCCCGATCTCGAGGTTCCGGACCTCCAGTACATGTTCCGCGGGCTTCCCGCCGGCGCGCATCTCTGGTTCCCGCTCATTCGGCGCGCTTACGAGGACGGCTACGGCATCCGGCCGGTGCTGCTGCACCCGCAAAGCCGCGGCGAAGTTCTACTGCGTTCCCAGAATCCCCGTGACAAGGTCCGTATCCGGCAGCATTTCTTCTCGCATCCGGAGGACATCGCCGTTCTGCGGCGCGGGGTGCGCCTGGGGCGCGAGATCGGCGGGCAGGCGCCGCTCGACGCGTATCGTGGCGAGGAAATCGCGCCGGGCCCGGACGTCCGCTCCGACGGGCAGATCGACGCCTGGATGAGGCGAACCGCGGCGACCGCGCATCATCCCGCAGGCACCTGCGCGATGGGTACGGGCGCGGATGCGGTGCTCGATCCCGAGCTGCGGGTGCGCGGAGTCGAGCGCCTGCGCGTGGCCGACGCCTCGGCGATGCCCGACCTCGTTTCGGGCAACATCAACGCCTGTGTGCTAATGATCGCGGAGAAAGCCGCCGACCTCGTGCGCGGGGTTTGACTCCAGATGAGAGCGCACCATCGCAAAGCGCTGGCTGCCGTCCTGGCGGGCTGCCATTGTTTCGTTGCCGGCACCCTCGTCCAGGCCGGCGAAAAACCGCGCTGGGAGCTGGGCGCCGGTCTCGGTTACTTGAGCGTGCCGCATTATCGCGGCTCTGATCAACGCCACGAGTACGTCGCCCCGGTGCCCTACATTCGATATCGCGGGGAACGATTGAAAGTCGATCGCGAGGGGGGACGCTACTATTTTGTCGACCACGAGGCGTGGAAGCTCGACTTGAGCGCGGCTTTTTCCTTCCCGGTGGACAGCGGAGACAACCGCGCTCGTGCCGGCATGCCGGGCCTTGACCCGATACTCGAGATCGGCCCGGGATTGCGCTGGTTTCTTTACGCCGGCGCCGATCAGCGATTTCGGATCCGTGCCGCGTTCCCGGTTCGGTTGGCCGTCAACTTATCCGGACTGCAGAACACCGGCTGGGTCTTTTCCCCCTACCTCCAGTTCCGGTATTTCTCGACGATGGAAACGGCCGTTTCAATCGGCCCGATATGGGGCACGGAAAAGTATCACGCCTACTACTATCAGGTCGACGGCGGCTTCGCGACCGCAAGCCGGCCCGAGTACGACGCGCGCGGCGGCTATAGCGGGTTCCGCGTCACGCTGACCAACAGTCACCGTATCGGCCGGCACTGGTGGTGGGGCGTCTTCGCTCGCTACGATTCATTGTCGGGCGCCGTGTTCGAAGACAGCCCCCTGGTCAAGCAGCGTTACGCGGTCACGGGCGGTTTCGCCCTCTCGTATGTCTTCAACCCCGTCAAGGAATACTATGAAGATCAGCTGGAATAGCCTTCGCGCCGAAGCGTTTCGAGCGCGCGGCATGCTAACCTGACGGCGACGCTTGCGCGTCCCGCGCACGCGTCGGGGGAGCCCGTTTTGGAACTGTCGAAGAAGCTCGAGCGCTGTGGCGCGATCGATTTCCTGGCACCGCTGGGCGAGGCGTCCGTTCGCCGTCTCATCGAGTCATGCCGCGAGCTGCGGGTGGCCGCCGGCGAGGTGCTGTTCGAAGAAGGCGATCCCGCGCGCACCATGTACATCGTGCTCGAGGGGCGCCTGCTCGTCTACAAGAAGGATCATCCGCTCGATACCGTCGGGCCCGGAACCTACTTCGGCGAGATGGCGCTGGTCGAGTCGAAGGTGCGCACCGCGAGCCTCAGGGCCCTCGAAGCGACGGTGCTGCTGGAGATCTCGGAAGAGCAGTTCCACGCCTTCGTGGCGGAGAATGCGGCCGCGCTGCTCGCGATCATGAAGACGCTCTCGGTCCGCTCACGCAGCGATCTGCTGGTGCTCGACAACAACTTCCGCCGGCTCGAGGAGTACGCGAAGGAGATCGAGGAGGCCAACCGCAAGCTGGAGGCGACCCGGCGCGAGCTGGAGCGCAGCAACCGCGAGCTGGAGCGGCTCTCGAGCCTCGATACGCTGACCGGTCTCGCCAACCGCGGCCGGTTCGACGCCGCCCTGCGATCCGAGTGGTGGCGCGCGGCGCGCGAGCGCACGTTGCTCTCGCTGATCCTGTGCGATATCGATTGCTTCAAGGGATACAACGACACCTATGGACATCCGGCCGGCGACGAGGTGCTGGTGCGCGTGTCCGAGGCGCTGCGCCTGACGGTCCGTCGCCCCGGCGACCTGGCGGCGCGTTACGGCGGCGAGGAGTTCGTCATGATCCTCGCCGGCACGGATCTCGGCGCCGCGGGCGCGATCGCGGGCAAGCTGCGCGCGGGCATCGAGGCGATGCAGATCCCGCACAGCGGATCGAGTGTGTCACGCTGGGTGACAGTGAGCTTCGGGGTCGCGACGGACGCTCCGGGTCCCGGGCGGGGGCCGGACGATCTGCTTGCCCGCGCCGATCGCGCGCTCTACGCCGCGAAGCAGCGCGGACGCAACCGGGTCGAGTCCGACGAAGCGCGGGCGACTCGGCCCGAGCCGGACCGTCAATCGAGCGGGTAGCGGCCGCCGTAGGCGTAGCCGCCCGGTATGCTTCCCTTGGAAAAGACGAGCTGCCAGACGCGCATGCGGTTGGCGCGAAACGCACCCGCGCATCCCTGCAAATAGAGCTTCCACATCCGGTAGAAGGTATCGCCGTAATTCTGCTGGATCCGGCCCCAGCCGGCCTGGAAGCGCTCGAACCAGGCCATCAGCGTCTTGTCGTAGTGGCTGCCTTCCCAGTTGTGAAAGTCTTCCAGAACGAGATTCGGCCCGCAGTCGTTCGCGATGTTGGCGACCGTCGGGAATTCCACGCCCGGCATGACGTATTTCCCGAACCAGGAATTGATCGATTCCTCCTCCTGGATTCCCACCGTGTGCAGCAGGAACATGCCCGAGGGACTCAGGCAGCGGTCGCAGGCAGCGAAGAAATCCCGGTAATACCTGCGGCCGACATGCTCGAACATGCCGACCGAAACGACGCGATCGAAGGATTCGTCGACATCGCGATAGTCGACCAGGCGAAACTCGATCGGCAGGCCCGCGCAGCGCCGCCGCGCAAGGTCGGCCTGCGCCGACGAAACGGTAATGCCGACGACGCTGACGCCGTAGCGCTCGGCCGCGTAGCGGGCGAGACCGCCGAAACCGCAGCCGATGTCGAGCACGCGCATTCCCGGCTGCAGCTGCAGCTTGCGGCAGATGAGCTCGAGCTTGTCCCGCTGCGCGGCTGCGAGCGTTTGCGCGCGCTGCCAGTAGCCGCAGGAGTAGATCAGATACTCATCGAGCATGACCTCGAACAAATCGTTACCGGTGTTGTAATGGCTCTTTCCGATCTCGAACGAGCGCAGGCGCGAGCCGAACGGATTGAGCCGGGCCTTGAGCGCTTCGAGCAGCGCCGTTCCGGTCTCGATCTGCCGCGCCAGATTCGCGCGATAGGCGCGGTCGGCGAGCAGGTCGACCCGCTCGCAATCGAGCCAGCCCGCCATGAAGGACTCGCCGAAGCCGATGCTGCCGTCGCGAAGAATGCGCTCGTAGGCTTGCGGCTCGCGCACGTGCAAATCCCAGGGCCGGCCGCCGTCGACGGCGATGTCCGCCTTGGCGAGCAGGTCTCGGAGAAAGGCCTCTGCCGACATCGATTCCTCCTTGTTGTTTGCCGGTTGTTAGTTAGATTGGGGCCTGCGCTCAGGGTAGACTATCGTATCTCAGGAGGAGGGGGCCGGGACGAAGCCGGAGCGGCCCATTCGCCAATAAGAATCGAGAGTCGAGTGATGACCGCCGTTTCGGACGCCGGGCAAGTCCGGCGCTTTTCGCCGCGACACCTCGCGTTCGTCTTGCCGCTGATCGCGCTACACCTCGGTTGCGGGCTCGTGTTCGTTGTGGGCTGGAGCGACGCGGCGATCTGGGTCTTTCTCGCCACGACCGTGATCCAGGTCTTCGGCGTCACCACGGGGTATCACCGCCTGCTCGCGCACCGCTCGTTCAAGACCAGCCGCGGTATGCAATTCGGATTCGCGTTGTGCGGCGTCCTGGCCGGCCAGAACGGGCCGCTGTGGTGGGTCGGTCATCATCGTCACCACCATATGCATGCCGACCGCGAGGGGGACTTGCACTCGCCTCGAGCGGGCCTGTTCTGGAGCCACATGGGTTGGCTGTTCTCCCCGCGCTGCGTGCGCGTGCGCGACGAGCGGGTGCCGGACCTCCTGCAACTCCCGGAATTGCGGCTGCTCGAGCGGTATTACTACGTGGTCAGCATCGCCTACGCGTTGCTCCTTTTTCTGCTGGGCGAGGCCTGGCGCGCTTTCGATCCCGGTGCGGGCACGAACGGCTTGCAGCTCGTGGTTTGGGG
>JBFGLA010000002.1:0-31377 GCA_041576355.1 Burkholderiales bacterium | reverse complement strand
TCAGAAACCCCCACTTGATCTACCCAGGGGACGTAATCGTATTGGACCGTGCGCTGGGTCGCCTGACCATTGCGCGCGGAGAGGTGGCGCCGCAGCCGGCAGCACCCGCCGAGGCCCCGCGCCCCGAACCCAGAGCCCGAAAGGAAGAGCCGCAGCCGCCTTCGGACACGTTCAGGCTTTCGCCGAGAATACGCGCCGAACGGGTTGAACGCGAGGAAATCCCGAGTATCCCGCTTTCGATAATCGAACCGTTCCTCTCGCGTCCGCTCGTCATCGAGCCGGACGGCCTCGACAAAGGCCCCACGATCATCGCCACCGAAGAGGATCGCGTCATTCTTGGCGCGGGGAATGTCGCCTATGTCCGCGGCATCGGCGAGTCTGCGGAAGACAGTTGGTACGTTTACCGCCGTGGCAATCCGCTTATCGACCCGGATACGAACAAGACTCTCGGTTACGAGGCGATTTATCTCGGCACCGCGCGGGTTACGCGAGCGGGCGACCCGGCGACAATACAGCTAACAAGCGTCAAGCAAGAGGTCGGCCGGGGGGACAAGCTCATCCCGGCAGAGCGGATTCAAACGCTCAGCTACGCGCCGCATGCGCCCGAGTCTCAGATGAGGGGCCGCGTGATGTCGATCTACGGCGGCCTCGGCCGGGTCGGCGAAGCCGGTCCGCAATCGATCATCACGCTAAACCGCGGCAAGGCGGACGGTTTGGAGGTAGGGCATGTCCTCGCCGTGTATCGTCACGGCGTGACGGTAAAGGACGTCTCCCGGCCGGGAGCCGTGATCCAAGTGCCCGATGAGCGTTACGGTCTGGTGTTCGTGTTCCGCGTCTTCGAGCGTGTGTCGTACGCGCTGGTAATGCGGATTACCCGGCCGGTCCGGACCCTCGACGTGGTTCAGAATCCCTGATCGATAAGCGCCCCACCTCGGCCGGCCATCGCCCATGACGAGCGAGCGCGGGCTGGCCGGCTGGTTTCAGCTGACGCTGACCCCGGGCCTCGGCGCCACCACGGTCCTGCGTCTGCTGCGGCAGTTCGGGCTCCCGGAGGCGGTCTTGCTCCAGGGCCGAGACCAGCTTCTCCGCGCGATGCCCTCCGAAGCATATGCCGCGCTGCACTCGGAAGAAGTATCGCGCGCAGTGTCACGGGCGCTGGAGTGGGCAGCCGAACCCGGGCACCTCGTGATTACGCTCGCCGATAGCACCTACCCCAGGCTGCTGCTCGAGATCGCGGATCCGCCGCCACTGCTCTACGCGCGCGGACGGGTGGAGCTCTTGCGTCGCCCGTCGCTCGCTGTCGTGGGAAGTCGAAACGCTACCGTGCAAGGGGAACGCAATGCGGAGAACTTCGCCCGCGCGTTCAGCGAAGCGGGCTTGACCATCGTGTCCGGGCTCGCCTTGGGAATCGACACCGCGGCCCACCGCGGCGGCTTGGCGGGCCCGGGGTCGACCATTGCGGTTCTAGGCACCGGAATCGACGTCCTATACCCGTCCCGCAACAGGGATCTCGGCGAGACGATCGCGCGCGACGGATTGCTGATTTCCGAGTTTCCTCTCGGCACTCGGTCATTGGCGCAGAACTTCCCGCGCCGCAACCGCCTGATCAGCGGTCTCGCGCAGGGCTGCCTGGTCGTCGAGGCTGCGCTCGCCTCCGGCTCGCTCATCACCGCTAGGGCGGCTGCGGAGCAGGGACGCGAGGTCTTTGCGGTTCCAGGGTCGATTCATTCCCCGCTCGCGAAGGGATGCCATGCGCTCATCAAATCCGGCGCCAAGCTAGTCGAGTCGGCGGAGGACGTATTGACCGAGCTTGCCGGCTTTCAGCGCACCGAGCATCACCCCGCGGCACCGCCCCCTCGCGACGCGGATCCGCGCGACGCGCTGCTTGAGTGCATGGGATTCGACCCGATCGACGTCGATTCGTTGTGCGTGCGCGCCGGGCTGCCGGTCGAACGCATATCGAGCGAACTGCTGCGCCTCGAGCTCGCCGGACATGTCGCGCCACTTCCGGGCGGCCTTTACCAGCGTATCAAGTAACGGCGGCGGAGGGTGATCCGTCGCTCGGCTGGTCGGGGTGACAACAGCTTGAAACTTCAGGACTAAGGGCCGACGGTTGCTGGAGCGTCGCCTTTGCACTTATCATCTGCGGCCTTTTGGCGCCAGCGGGGCGCTTCGGTTTCATGTCTAAGAAACTCATCATTGCGGAGAAACCCTCGGTCGCCGCGGACATCGCGCGCACACTGGGCAAGTTCACCCGTAAGGGCGACTATTTCGAGAACGACGAGTACGTGATTGCGTCCGCTGTCGGGCATCTACTCGCTCTTGCGGTACCCGAGCAATACGACGTCAAGCGAGGCAAGTGGTCTTTTGCGCACCTGCCCGTGATCCCGCCGCATTTCGAGCTCGCCCCCATCGACCGAAGCAAGGAGCGGCTGAGTCTCCTGCTCAAGCTGATGAAACGCAAGGACGTCGCGGCGCTCGTCAATGCCTGCGACGCCGGCCGCGAAGGCGAGCTCATCTTCCGCTACATCACGCAGCATGCGCGGATCAAGAAGCCGATCGAGCGCCTGTGGCTACAGTCGATGACGCCCACCGCGATCCGGGAGGGCTTCCAGAAGCTGCGGCCCGATCGGGAGTTGATGCCGCTCGCAGATGCGGCCAAGAGCCGCTCGGAGGCCGATTGGCTAGTCGGGATCAACGGCACGCGGGCGATGACTGCGTTCAATTCCAAGGAGGGCGGGTTCTATCTCACCACCGTCGGCCGGGTGCAGACGCCGACCCTCGCGGTGCTGGTCGAGCGCGAGGAGCGGATCCGCGGTTTCAAGCCAAGGGCATATTGGGAAATACACGCGCGCTTCGCGGTGGCGGCCGGGGAGTATGCAGGGCGCTGGTTCGACCCGGAATTTCGCAAGGACGAGGACGCCGAGCGCAAGCCCGAACGGCTATGGGATGCGGATCGCGCCGAGGCGATCGTTTCGTCGTGCCGCGACCGGAGCGGAACCGTCAGCGAGGAAACGAAGCCGTCGACGCAGTTGTCGCCGCTGCTTTTCGACCTAACAAGCCTGCAGCGCGAGGCAAACGGGCGCTTCGGCTTTTCCGCCAAGGCGACCTTGTCGCTCGCCCAGGCTCTGTACGAGCGGCACAAGGTACTTACGTACCCGCGGACCGACTCACGCGCTTTGCCCGAGGACTATCTCGCCACCGTTAAGAAGACGATGGACGCGCTCGCGGGCGAGCGCGAGTACGCGCCATTCGCCAAGAGCATCCTCAAGAACAGCTGGGTCAAACCCAATCGACGCATCTTCGACAACGCCAAGATTTCCGATCACTTCGCGATCATCCCGACGCTGCAAACGCCGAAGCAGCTGAACGAGGCGGAAGGAAAGATATACGACATGGTCGTGCGGCGTTTCCTCGCTATCTTTCACCCCGCGGCCGAGTACTTGCAGACCACGCGGATCACCGTCGTGGGCGAGCATCGGTTCCGTACCGATGGCCGCGTGCTGCAAAGCCCGGGATGGCTCGCCGTTTACGGCCGCGCGACCCGAGAGGAGAGCGAGAACCTTCCTGCGATCAAGAAGGACGAGTCCGCGAAGGCGATCGAAATCAGCGCCCAACCCAACCAGACAAAACCGCCGGCTCGCTATACGGAGGCGACGTTGCTCTCGGCGATGGAAGGCGCCGGAAAGCTGGTCGAGGACGACGAACTACGTGCGGCGATGGAAGCGAAAGGCCTCGGCACTCCCGCCACTCGGGCCGCGATCATCGAGGGTTTGATCCAAGAGGAATACGTGCACCGCGACGGCAGGGAACTCGTGCCGACGCCGAAGGCGTTTTCGCTCCTGTTCGCGTTGAAGCACTTCGGGGTAAGCGAGATCACGTCGCCGGAGCTGACCGGCGACTGGGAGTTCAAGCTCAAGCAGATGGAGCAGGGGCGGTTGCAGCGCAAGGAGTTCATGGACCATATCGAGCAGGTGACGCGGGATCTGGTCGAACGCATCCGCACCGGGGATATTCCTGACGCCGCCTTTGCCGTCGTGCCGGCCCCGTGCCCGAAGTGCGGCGGCGTGGTGCAGGAGAACTATCGCAAGTTCCAGTGCCAAAAGTGCGATTTCGCCCTCTGGAAAGTCATCTCCGGCCGGGAGTGGTCGCCTGAGGAGTTCGCCGAACTTCTTACCAAGCGCTTCGTCGGGCCGCTGACGGGATTTCGCAGCCGCATGGGCAAGCCGTTCTCTGCCGGAATCCGCCTCACCGACGAACATCGCATCGAGTTCGATTTCGGACAGGGAACCGCGTCCGAGCAAGGAGAGGAGGCGCCCGATTTCTCCTCGCAGGAAAGCCTGGGAGCGTGCCCGAAATGCGGCGCTCGCGTCTATGAGCACGGGGCTGCCTACCTGTGCGAGAAGGCGGCTGGGACGGGGAGAAGCTGCGATTTTCGCTCGGGTAAGGTAATTCTGCAGCAGCCGATCGAGCGAGCGCAAATGCAGAAGCTGCTCGAAACAGGCCGAACCGACCTCCTGCCTCGCTTTATCTCGAAGAAGGGCCGCCCGTTCAAGGCTTTTCTCGTAAAGACGGACGCCGGGCGAGTCGGCTTCGAGTTCCTCCCGCGCGCGGAAAAACCAGGAAAGGCAGCGCCGCCAGCCAAGACCGCGCCGGCGCGCAAAGCTCAGCCCGAGGCTGCTATCACCCAGCCGAAGAAGACAGCTGCAAGATCGGGTCGGGCTGCCGCCGCCAAAACCCGGAAGATATCGGGTTCGGCGCGCAAGGCTACAGCGAAAAAGAAGAAGTAAGGAACCGGCCGGAAACGGGATCTAGATATCGAGATTGCGCGCCCCGAGCGCATTTGATTCGATGAATTCGCGGCGCGGTTCGACCTCGTCGCCCATGAGCTTGGTGAAGATCTCGTCCGCGGCGATGCCATCATCGATCTGCACTTTGAGCAGCCTTCGTGTTGCCGGGTCCATAGTCGTATCCCAAAGCTGCTGCGGGTTCATTTCGCCCAGACCCTTGTAGCGCTGCAGGTTCATCGACCTACGCACTTCGGCGAGCAGCCAGCGCATCGCCTCAGGGAAATCGCGCACCGGGTTCCGTCTCTCCCCGCGCTGCACGTGCGCCCCGACCCCCACCAGGCCGCGCAACATCTCCGCCGTCTTGCGCACCTGCGCGTAGTCGCCGGAATGCACGAACTCGGTGTCGATGGTGCTGACACGCAGGTTGCCGTGTCGGTTGCGCTCGATCCTAACCTGAAAGCGCTCGGTCTTCGCGTCGAAAACCACCTCGACCCGCACCCCGTTCTCGGGCATCGCTGCCATCAGCGCTTGTGCAGACGCGTCCGCGGCGTCACGCCGCGATAGATCGATCTCAACCCCGCGCAAAATCGCGTTCAACGCTTCCCTGTCGATCAGCCGCGAAACGCGCTCGATCACTGCCTCCGACAGCAAGTAAGACTTCGCGAGCAACGCGAGCGCTTCGCCCGAGATCGGTTCGCGCCCAGATGCCGGATGAAGCGCCGCGTCGACAAGCGCCTGCTTGAGCATGAACTCGTTCAACTCGTGCTCGTCCTTCAGGTAGCGCTCCTCTTTTCCCAGTTTGGCCTTGTACAACGGCGGTTGAGCGATATAGATGTGCCCGCGCTCGACCAGCTCGGGCATCTGGCGGTAGAAGAACGTCAGGAGCAGCGTCCGGATGTGCGAGCCGTCGACGTCCGCGTCCGTCATGATGATGATGCGGTGGTAGCGCAGCTTGTCGGGGTTGTACTCTTCCTTGCCGATGCCGCAGCCGAGCGCCGTGATGAGCGTCGCGATCTCCGCCGACGACAGCAACTTGTCGAAGCGTGCCTTCTCGACATTCAGGATTTTGCCCTTCAGGGGGAGTATCGCCTGAAAGCGCCGCTCCCGACCCTGCTTCGCCGAACCCCCCGCGGAGTCGCCTTCGACGAGATACAGCTCGCACTGCGCGGGGTCGCGCTCCTGACAGTCGGCAAGCTTGCCCGGTAGCCCCATTCCGTCCAGCAGGCCCTTGCGTCGTGTCATCTCTCGCGCGCGCCGCGCCGCTTCTCGCGCGCGAGCCGCTTCCACGATCTTGGCGGTCACGAGCCGAGCGTCGTTGGGCCGCTCGTCCAGATACTCGCGCAGCTTATCGGCGACGATTTCCTCGACGACGGGTCGTACTTCGGAGGAGACCAGCTTCTCCTTGGTCTGTGACGAGAATTTGGGCTCAGGCACCTTCACCGAAAGCACGCATGCCAGTCCCTCGCGCATGTCGTCGCCGGTTGTCTCGACTTTGGCCTTCTTCGCGTAGTCGGTATCCTCAATGTACTTATTGAGGACCCGAGTCATCGCTGCGCGCAGTCCGGTGAGGTGCGTCCCGCCATCGCGCTGTGGAATGTTGTTGGTGAAACACAGCACCGACTCCTGATATGAGTCGTTCCACTGCATCGCGACTTCAACCGTGATGCCCTCCTTCTCGCCGCGGCCGTGGAAGACGCTCGGATGCAGAACCGTTTTCGAGCGATTCATGTATTCGACGAAACCCTTTACGCCGCCCGAAAATTCAAAGTTCTCTTCCTTGGCAACTCGCTGATCGATGAGGACGATCTTGACCCCGTTATTCAGGAAGGAGAGCTCGCGCAGACGCCGTGCAAGAATGTCGTAGTGGTAGTCGACGTTGCCGAACACCTTGCGCGCAGCCAGAAAATGAACCTCGGTGCCGCGGCGCTCGGTTTGCCCGATAATCTCAAGAGGGGCGACTGGAACCCCATCACGGAATTCCATCTGATGCACTTTCCCGTCGCGCCAGATCGTCAGCCGCAGCCACTCCGAAAGCGCATTCACCACGGATACGCCCACGCCGTGCAGGCCTCCCGATACTTTGTACGTATTGCTGTCGAACTTGCCGCCGGCGTGCAATTCCGTCAGGACAATTTCCGCCGCCGAGCGCCTGAGCTCGTCGTCTTCCTTGACCCCGGTTGGAATCCCGCGCCCGTTGTCGAGTACTGAAATCGAGTTATCGGTATGTATCGTCAACGTGATCTCGTCGCAGTAGCCTGCCAGCGCCTCGTCGACGGAGTTGTCCACCACCTCGAAGACGAGGTGATGCAGCCCGGTCCCGTCGGACGTATCGCCAATGTACATCCCAGGACGCTTGCGTACCGCTTCCAGCCCTTTGAGAACCTTGATCGAGTCCGAGTCGTAACCGCCCGGCTCGGGAAGCTGTCCTTCTGGTTTACCCACAGTTCTGGTTTCCTTGATGGTGAGATGTCACCGCTGCGCGGCTTCTTCGCCGTCAGATTCGCATCGGCATTACGACGTACTTAAAGTCCGGCTCGGACGGAAATCGCACCAGCGCGCTGGAAGACGCGTCGCCGAGACTGCATTCCACTTCCGACCCCGACACGTTGTTCAGCACGTCGAGCAGGTAATTAACGTTGAAACCGATGTCGATCGGGTCGCCGGCATATTTCACCTCGATTTCCTCCTGCGCTTCCTCCTGCTCGGCATTGGACGAGACAATCTTCAATCCGCCGTCGCTCAGCACCCAGCGCACGCCCCGAAACTTTTCGTTCGACAGAATAGCGGCGCGAAGCAACGCCTGCCGCAGTACCTCCCGATCGGTCACCAGCTTGTTCTTTTCCTGAGCGGGAATCACCCTCGAGTAATCAGGAAATTTTCCATCGATAAGCTTCGAAACCAATTCGATCGCACCAAACGAGAACACGGCTTGAGTCGGCGATATCTCGATCCGGACATCGTCCTCACTATCAGAGAGCAGCTTGCCGAGCTCGATCACGGTCTTGCGCGGAACGATCACTTCCTGGCGCGGCCCCTCCGTGCCGAGCTGCATCGACGCGTACGCCAGGCGGTGCCCGTCGGTGGCGACCATCTTCAGTTGACCATCCTCGACGACCATCAGGAGTCCGTTCAAGTAGTAGCGGATATCCTGCTGTGCCATCGAATACTGCACCAGACCGAGCAACCTGCGCAGCGCCTTCTGGGTCGCTGTGAATCGGGCGGTTTCACCGGCAGGCTTGACCATTTTCGGAAAATCCTCGGCCGGCAGAGTCTGCAGAGCAAACCGGCTCTTGCCGGACTTAACCAGTAATCGCTTGTCCTGCAGTTGAAGCGTCACCTCGGCGCTGTCCGGCAACGCACGCAATATGTCGACAAGCTTGCGCGCACCCACGGTCGCAGTTTGCGGTTCACCACTTGTCGCGATCCGCGTCCCGGCGATTATCTGGATCTCTATATCTGTCGCGAGAAAGGAAAGAGAATCAGCTTGCTTGTCGATCAGGACGTTCGACAGGATGGCCAAAGTGTGACGACGCTCGATAATGCCGCTAACCGCGGACAGCGGAGCAAGGATCTCGTCGCGTTTCGCTTTGACCAAAACCATGGATATTCCTTAATTAGTAGTTATTAGTAGAGTCGCCGCTTTGTGTTAAGAACCGAAAAAACGCTTTTCCTACAATCGACTGTCTTGCTGGTGAACGCTGGGAAACCTGTGCAAAACGATTGCGTCGTCGTGGATCGATTTGTTCTTTATCGAGCGAGGCGAAGTTATGCACAATTCGTCGGTTGCTTACGCACAGGTTTTACAACGATTGCACGCTTACCCTCTGAGTACCTGCTCGAGGACGAGGTAGTCCCGATTCAAAACGTGATCCTTGTTGCGTAAAGTCGCGATGGTCCGGCAGGCGTGCAGGACGGTAGTGTGGTCCCGGTTTCCGAATGCTTCGCCGATTTCAGGCAGACTCATCTGTGTGAGGTCCTTCGCCAAGGCCATTGCGACTTGGCGCGGCCGCGCAACATTGCGGCTGCGTTTCTTGGAGTGCATGTCTGATACGCGGATCTTGAAATACTCGGCGACTGTCTTTTGGATGCCGTCGACCGTGATCTGGCGGTTGACGACGTTCAAGATGTCGCGCAGGGATTCCTTGGCAAGGTCCAGATTGAGTTCCCTGCCCGTAAAGCGCGCGTAGGCGAGAACCTTCTTTAGCGCGCCCTCCAGCTCACGTACGTTCGACCGTATGTTGGTCGCGATGAAGAACGCGATCTCCTCGGACAAGTCGATCGATTCGGCCTCGGCTTTTTTGAGCACGATCGCAACGCGCATTTCGAGTTCCGGCGGCTCAATCGCCACGGTGAGGCCCCAGCCGAAGCGGGAAATGAGCCTCTCCTCCATGCCCGAGATTTCCTTGGGATAGGTGTCGCAGGTGATAACGATCTGCTTATGAGCCTCGACCAGGGCGTTGAAAGCGTAAAAAAACTCTTCCTGAGTGCGTCCCTTGTTGGAGAAAAACTGGATGTCATCGATCAAGAGCACGTCCAGCGAGTGATAGTAGCGCTTGAACTCCTCGAAAGACTTCTGCTGATAGGCCCGGACCACGTCGGTGACGTATTGCTCGGCATGGATGTAACGGATTCTGGCCTGCGGCCGTTGCTCCGCGACATGATTCCCGATCGCTTGCAACAGGTGGGTCTTACCCAGCCCTACGCCGCCGTAGACGAACAGTGGGTTGTAGGAAGTCCCCGGGTTTTCGGCGACCTGGATTGCGGCGGCCCGGGCGAGCTGGTTTGCCTTTCCGGTGACGAAGTTATCGAACGAGAAGCTGCGGTTCAAGCGGGCGCGCTCGAGGGCGCTAGGCGTCTCGCCGTTTGCGCGCGCGGGGGCGGTGCCGCGAAGAACTGCGGGCTCAGCCGCCGCGCGTGCGAGAACCAACCGCAAACCGAAGGTGCGCCCGCCAGTTTCGCACGCTAGCTTTTCGATGCGCGCGGCGAATCGGTCTCGAACGAGCTCCAGCACGAAGCGATTAGGCGCAGCGAGCACGAGCGTATCGGGCTCGTCTCCGCGACTTGCCGCGAGAGGCCGAATCCAGGTGTTGAACTGCTGTGCAGGTAACTCCTGTTCCAGGCGGCGCAGGCAAGTCTCCCAAAGGTTTTGCATCGTTCGGATCGTGATGGGGCGGGAGCGATTTGTGCGGCAGGCGGGAGCATCGACAAGCCGAAAATTTTACCGCGATCGGGCGGAGTTATCCACAGGCCTAGAGCAATAATTGCGCGTCATTGACAATAAGCGTTTGCGCACGCTCTAATACCGCCCTTTTTGCGGATCGGAACAACCGATGAGACGAACCTATCAGCCGTCCAAGACTCGACGCGCGCGCAGGCACGGGTTCCTGGTGCGGATGCGCTCGCGCGGTGGACGTGCAGTGATTCGCAATCGCCGCTCGAGCGGGCGCCGTCGTCTTTCGGTCTGATACTTGGCCAACGGGCCATGCTCGGCGGCGCAAGCTCCGGGCAGCGGAGCGCATCCCGAAAGTTCGGCATCGGACCGCAGCGCCGCCTGACGAGGCGCGCGGACTTCATGAAACTGCTGCGAGAGGGTACGCGGCGCAGCATGTCGGGGTTCACTTTTTACTTTGGACGACGAGCCGAGGGCCCGCCGCGGCTTGGTATCCTCGTATCGCGAAAGCATTCGCCGCTTGCGACGGTTCGCAATCGAATCAAGCGCTGTATTCGCGAAGCATTCCGGCTCGAACAGGAAAGACTGGGGCCGCTCGACATACTGGTCCGGCCCCCTTATGGCATGCAGCCTGCCGCCGAGATGATCTTGCGTCTGCGCGCCCTTTTTTCTAGGCTGTAGAGATGACCGACCTACTGCGCTATGCGGTCCGAGGCTACCGTTATTGCATAAGCCCGCTGCTGCCGCGTTCGTGCCGCTTCCACCCGAGTTGCTCGGAATACGCCGAGGAGGCGCTCGAGCGGCATGGCGCCGCACTCGGCAGCTGGCTCGCCGTCAAACGCGTTTGCCGATGCGGGCCATGGCACCGCGGGGGCTACGACCCGGTTCCGCCCTCACGCTGATCCCCCTGGTCGCGGTCATATGGATACCCAGAGACTGATTCTGCTCTTTATCTTCGGCTTCTCCTTGCTGTTGCTCTGGGAAGCGTGGCAGAAGGAGCAGCAGCCCAAGCCGGCAGCGGTCGCGCCGTCGACCGGCGTGCCGCAGCCCAGCGTGAAGACTCCCGCGCCGCAGGCGCCGAAGGCGGCACCGGGCAGCGTGCCGGCGGTGAAGGCAGCCGCTGCGAAGGGAAGTGTCGTCCGCGTTCGCACGGATGTCGTGGTCGCCGAGATCGATACGGCCGGTGCGAGCCTGGTGCGGGTCGAGCTGCTCAAGCACAAAGATTCGACCGACGAGAAGAAGAACTTCGTGCTCCTCGGACCGGAGCACAGCTATTCGGCGGAGAGCGGACTGATCGGGGAGGGACTGCCTAACCACCGCACGCTCTGGCGCGAAGTGCCAGGGGCGCGAGAGCTTGCACCGGGCGCCGATACGCTCGAGGTGAGGCTTGCCGCCGACGGGCCGGCAGGAGTTTCGGTCGAGAAGGTGTACGTCTTTCATCGCGACCGATACATCATCGACGTGGCATTCGAGGTTACCAACCGGAGCGCGACCCCGCTCGCGACGCATGCGTATTACCAGCTCGTGCGCGACGACAAATCGCCGGCCGGAGAGTCGGCGATGATGTACACGTATACCGGGCCGGCCGTATACACGGCCGACAAGGCGTTCCAGAAGGTCGATTTCTCGGACATCGAGAAAGGCAAGGGCGACTACCCGAAGCAGGCGACATCGGGGTGGATCGGGATGGTGCAGCACTACTTCGTCGCGGCTTGGATTCCGTCCGGGAGCAGCTCTCGCGAGTACTACGCGAAAAAGCTCCCGGATGGCCTGTACTCGGTGGGCCTCATCGTGCAGGCCCCCGAGGTTGCGCCGGGCGGATCCGCACGCGTCGATTCGCCCATTTTCGTTGGCCCGCAAGAGCAAAGACGGCTCAAGACCGCGGCGCCGGGCCTGGACCTCGTGGTCGATTACGGCTGGCTGACGATCATCGCGTGGCCGCTTTTCTGGTTGTTGGCGAAATTTCACGACTGGAGCGGTAACTGGGGCGTGGCGATCATTCTGCTCACGATCGTGATCAAGCTCGTTTTCTTCCCGCTTTCGGCGGCGAGCTACAAGTCCATGGCCAAGATGAAGCTGATCACGCCGCGACTGACGAAGATTCGCGAGATGTACGCGAACGATCGGCAGAAGATGAACCAGGCGATGATGGAGATGTACAAGACGGAAAAGATCAACCCGCTGGGAGGCTGCTTCCCCATCCTGGTCCAGATCCCCGTCTTCATCGCGCTCTACTGGGTCTTGCTCGCCGCGATCGAGTTGCGCCACGCGCCTTTCGTGCTCTGGATCAAGGACCTTTCCGCGCTCGATCCGTACTACGTGCTCCCCGTGCTGATGGCCGCGTCGATGATCCTCCAGACCAAGATGAACCCGGTCCCGCCGGACCCGGTGCAGGCGAAGGTCATGACCTTCATGCCCTACGTGTTCAGCGTGTTCTTCTTTTTCTTCCCTGCCGGCCTTGTCCTTTACTGGCTCGTAAACAACATCCTCTCGATCCTCCAGCAGTGGCAGATTCAGCGCATCTTCGAGCGCGACAAGCCTGCCCATGGGAAGAGATAGCGCGGCGGCACGAAGCGTAGGTTTCGCGCCCCCCCGCGACACGATCGCGGCCATCGCGCCGCCGGCCGGCCGCGGCGGAGTCGGAATCGTTCGTCTTTCCGGGAGCGCGGCGCCGCGCATCGCGCAGGCGGTACTGGGAAGGCTCCCGCCAGCGCGGCACGCCGGATACTGCCGCTTTCGCGATATACGCGGCGAGGAAATCGACGCGGGGATAGCGATCTACTTTCCTGCGCCGCACTCCTACACCGGCGAAGACGTCATCGAGCTTCACGGTCACGGCGGCGTCGTGGTGATGCAAGCCCTGCTCGCAGCGTGTCTGGACGCGGGAGCCCGGCTTGCCGAGCCGGGGGAGTTCACGCGCCGGGCCTTTCTCGGCGGTAAGCTCGACCTCGCGCAGGCGGAAGCGGTCGCAGATCTGATCGACGCGGCGAGCCGGGAGGCCGCGCGCTGCGCGCTGCGCTCGCTCTCGGGCGAGTTTTCGAGTGCGGTCGATTCGCTCGTCGGCCAAGTCACCGAGCTTCGCGCCCTGACCGAGGCGATGCTCGATTTTCCCGACGAGGAAGTTGAGTCGCTGCACCGTGACGACGCGGCGGCGCGGCTCGACAGGTCGCGCGCAGCGCTCGAGGACGTGCAGGCAAAGAGCCGGCAGGGGAGCCTGCTTCGCACCGGTATACATATCGTCCTAGCCGGGCGCCCCAACGTGGGCAAGTCGAGCCTATTGAACCGCCTCGCCGGCGACGAGCGCGCAATCGTAACGCCTGTAGCAGGTACCACGCGAGATGCGTTGCGCGAATCGATCCAGATCGAGGGTGTGCCGCTCGTGGTCGTCGACACCGCCGGGCTGCGCCAATCGCAGGACGAGGTCGAGCGGATCGGGATCGAGCGCGCGTGGCGCGAGGTCGAGCGCGCGGACATCGTGCTGGTCATCTTCGACGCAAGCGCGGGCGTCGGCCCAGAGGACCGGGCGCTGCTCGGCCAGCTGCCGTCGCAAGGGGTACGCATCCACGTATACAACAAGATTGATCTGGTCGCGGGCACGCAGGCCGGCATAGAGAAGGCGGAGCCGATCGAAGTCCGGGTATCGGCGAAGACGGGGGCCGGCCTGGAGGAGCTCAAGCGCGTGCTGCTCCGTGAGGCCGGCTGGCGTGGGGGCGGCGAGTCGGTATTTCTCGCCCGCGAGCGGCACCTGCGCTCGCTCGTGCTTGCTCGCTCGCATCTGGAAGCGGCGGCGAGCCGTCTGCCGCAATGGGAGCTGTTCGCCGAGGAGTTGCGGCTTGCACAGGCGGCGCTGAGCGAGATCACGGGTGAATTCACGGCCGACGATCTACTCGGCGAAATATTCTCTCGCTTTTGCATCGGCAAGTGATCGCTTGATACGCCCGGCACGCGACACGGCACTGAATCCGGCGCTTGCGCTTTCGTTGTGCGCCGCCGCGGGCACACTGTTCACCTGGCTAAAGGTGCCTTTGCCGTGGATGATCGGGCCGATGGTCGCGATGGCCGCGTGCAATGGCTTCGGCGCTCGGCTGCGCTCGCCGCGAGGAGGCCGACAGCTCGGGCAGGCAATCATCGGCACGGCGCTCGGGCTCTACTTCACGCCTGAAGTGGGGCGCGAGGTTCTCTCATACTGGTCGCTGCTGCTACTGGCCGCGGCGCTTGCGCTCGCGCTGAGCGCTCTGTGCGGCTGGGTCCTGAGCCGCACCACGCGCACGGACCCGGTCACCGCGTTTTTCGCCAGCGTTCCGGGCGGAGCGGCGGAAATGACGGTCCTAGCCGAGCGCTTCGGCGCGAAGCTGGACCGCGTGGCACTCGCGCAATCTCTGCGTATCCTGATCGTCGTCGTGGTGGTCCCGTTCTCGCTGACCTATGGCGGCGCGTCGGGTGCAGACATCTATCGTCCGCTCGCGGGAGCGCTGGTCTGGGATCGGCTGCTCATCCTGCTGACGCTATCGGGCGCCGCGGGCGTTGCGCTCGCATGGCTGCGTTTGCCCAATCCATACATGCTCGGGCCGCTGTTCGCAACCATCGCGCTCACCGCGTCCGCCGTGAGCTTCTCCGCCATGCCGGCTGCGCTCTCAAATGCTGGCCAGCTTCTTCTCGGCTGCGCGCTCGGCGCTCGGTTCGATCGCGCCATCCTCGGGAGCCTTCCTCGCTTCGTCGCCGGAGCGTTGGCAAGCATCGCCCTCGCGATCGCGCTCGCGGGCGCCACCGGCGTCGGACTCGCGTGGGCGTACGCGCTCCCTGTGCCCAGCCTGATCCTGGCGATGGCGCCCGGCGGAATCGCTGAGATGTGCGTGACCGCGAAAGTTCTGCAAGTCGGCGTGCCGCTGGTCACGGCGGCGCACGTTACGCGCGTGCTGGCGCTGGTCACGATGACCGGGCCGATCTTCCGCGCCGCGCGCTCGCTCGCGCGCCGCTCGCGAGGCGAGTAGGCTCGCGAGGACGCGTCTCATCCGGGCGATTTACCCCCTACCCCGGTGCCTATAGAATAGGCTGAATCCCGCCCTTGAGGCGGCCGCCGGGACGGTCGTCTCATATTCCATTCTCGGAGTCTCAGACATGAACGCCCCTCAATCCGCATCCGCCACGTCAGCCGATCGCTTCCCCGCTCCAGAATGGGTACGCCATTCGGGCCTGCGCCGTTGGGTTGCCGACATCGCGCGTCTGGTCAAGCCTGATCGCATCGTCTGGTGCGACGGTTCGCAAGAGGAGTACGACCGGCTATGTGAAGAACTGGTTGCGGGCGGCACGCTCGTCAAGCTGAACCCGAAGTTTCGGCGTAACAGCTATCTTGCGCGTTCCCACCCATCAGACGTCGCCCGCATGGAAGACCGTACTTTCATCTGCAGCGAGCGCAAGGAAGACGCCGGGCCGACCAACAACTGGATTGCGCCGCGGGAGATGCGCGGCACGCTCGATCGGCTGTTCGATGGCTGCATGCGCGGCAGAACGATGTACGTGGTGCCGTTCTCGATGGGCCCGATCGGATCGCACATCGCCCAGATCGGAGTCGAGGTGAGCGATTCAGCCTATGTCGTCGTGAACATGCGCATGATGACCCGAATGGGTCGCGCGGTGCTCGATTGGCTCGGGGAGGATGGCGATTTCGTGCCGTGCATGCATTCGGTCGGCGCGCCGCTCGCGGCGGGTCAGAAGGACGTCGCCTGGCCATGCAACGAGACCGACAAATGGATCGTCCACTTTCCGGAAACGCGCGAGATCTGGTCGTACGGCTCCGGCTACGGCGGTAACGCGCTGCTGGGCAAGAAATGCCTGGCGCTTCGCATCGCCTCGGCGATGGCACGCGACGAGGGGTGGCTTGCGGAGCACATGCTTATTCTGGGCATCGAATCGCCAAGCGGCGACAAGAGCTATATTTCCGCTGCATTTCCCTCCGCCTGCGGCAAGACCAACCTCGCGATGTTGATCCCGCCCCCCGCCTTCAAGGGCTGGAAGGTGACGACGATCGGCGAGGACATCGCGTGGCTCAAACCCGGGCAGGATGGGCGTCTATACGCGATCAATCCCGAAGCCGGGTTGTTCGGTGTCGCGCCCGGCACCTCCGAGCAGACTAACCCGAACGCGATGAAGATGTTGCGCGAGAACGTCATCTTCACCAACGTCGCGCTGACGCCTGAGGGTGATATCTGGTGGGAGGGCATGACCGAGCAGCCGCCGGCGCGATTGATCGACTGGCAAGGCAAGGACTGGACGCCCGATTGCGGGCGATTGGCGGCGCACCCGAACGCGCGGTTCACGGTATCGGCTTCGCAGTGCCCGTCGATGGACCCGAAGTGGGAAGACCCCGGCGGCGTGCCAATCTCAGCGTTCGTCTTCGGCGGCCGGCGTTCTTCGACCGTGCCGCTGGTGGTTGAAGCGCCGACCTGGGAGGACGGCGTCTACATGGCCGCGACGCTCGGCTCGGAGACCACCGCTGCAATCACGGGCAAGGTCGGCGTGGTGCGGCGTGACCCGATGGCGATGCTCGCCTTCTGCGGCTACAACATGGGTGACTACTTCGCGCACTGGCTGAAAATCGGGGCTGCCGTACGTCATCCGCCGAAGATGTTTCGCGTCAACTGGTTCCGCCGCGACGCCAACGGAAAATTCATCTGGCCGGGATTCAGCGAGAACATGCGCGTTCTGGCCTGGATCGTCGAGCGCTGCCACGGGCGCGCGCAGGGCGTGGAAACCCCGCTCGGTATCATGCCTCGATTCGAGGACCTGACTTGGGCGGGGCTCGAGAAGTTCGGACGCGACCGGTACGTCGAGCTGTCGCGCGTCGATGTCCAGGCATGGCGCGACGAGCTCGCCTCGCACGATGAGCTGCTCGACAAGCTTGGGACTCACTTGCCGCGCGAGCTCGAATCGCGCAGGGCACGCCTGCGCGCCTCGCTCGGAGCGTAAGCCGTGACCCGCGTCTTTCACCGCGACCCGCGCGAGCAGTATCCTGTCGCGGTGCGCGGGGAGGGCGCGTACGTCATCGACAACGAGGGCAGGCGTTACCTCGATGCCTCGGGCGGCGCAGCGGTGTCGTGCCTCGGGCACTCGGACCGCACGGTGATCGATGCAATCCGCGCTCAGCTGGATCGGCTGCCCTTCGCGCATACCTCGTTCTTCACCAACGAGCCCATGGAGGCGCTCGCCGAGACGCTGATCGCGCGCGCTCCCGGTTCGTTCGACAAAGCGTACTTCGTTTCTGGGGGGTCGGAAGCGATCGAAGCGGCGCTCAAGCTTGCGCGGCAGTATTTCGTCGAGAAGGGTGAGCCGCAGCGGCGGCACGTCATCGCGCGGCGGCAGTCTTATCACGGCAACACGCTCGGGGCGCTGGCGGTCGGCGGCAACGTGTGGCGGCGCAAGCAGTTCGAGCCGCTCCTGATGCAGGCGAGCCACGTCTCGCCATGCTACGCGTATCGCGGCCTCGAGCCGGGGGAGTCGGAAGAGCAATACGCCGATCGCCTGGCAAGCGAGCTCGATGCGGAGATGCGGCGCCTGGGCGGCGGCAACGTGATCGCGTTCGTCGCCGAAACGGTGGTAGGAGCTACGCTCGGAGCGGTGCCGCCGGTGCCCGGGTACTTCGAGCGCGTGCGCGAGATCTGCGACCGCTACGGAGCGCTGTTGATTCTCGATGAAGTGATGTGCGGCATGGGCCGGTGCGGTAGCTTGTACGCTTTCGAGCAGCAGGGCGTAGTTCCCGATCTCGTTACCGTTGCCAAGGGCTTGGGCGCCGGCTATCAGCCGATCGGCGCGGTGCTCGTCTCGCGGCGGATTTTTGATGCCATCCTTGCGGGAAGCGGTCTTTTTCAGCACGGCCACACGTATGTGGGACATGCCGCGGCGTGCGCCGGGGCGCTCGCGGTGCAGCGGCGTTTGCACGAAGATGGGCTGCTCGCACGTGTCAGTCCGCTCGGCGCGCAGCTTGAGCGCAAGCTGCGAGCGGCGTTCGAGTCGCATCCGAACGTCGGCGATATTCGCGGCAGGGGCCTTTTCTGGGGAGTCGAGTTGGTCGCCGACCGCAAGACCCGACGCGCCTTCGATCCCGGGCTGAGAATCCATGCCCGGCTAAAGAAGGAGGCGCTGAGAGCGGGCTTGATGTGCTACCCAATGGGCGGGACGGTCGACGGCGCTCGCGGAGACCACGTCCTGCTCGCACCGCCGTTCATCGTCGAGGATGCCCAGCTAGACGAACTGGTTGATAAGCTCGGCGCGGCGCTCGATGCTGCGCTTTCCGCCTCGGCCGTAGCGGCCTGAGCGATGCTATCCGGCGGTGGCGGGGTTGCCCAAGCGGGATGCATTGGTTAACCTTGTTCGGCCGGAAATCAATGGAGGACACCATGAAGAAGCTCGGGATAATTGCTGCTGCGCTCGCGTCTTTCGGCATTGGGCTCGTCTCGTCGTCCGCGTACGCGCAGCAGAAGTACATCACCATCGGCACTGGCGGCGTGACAGGCGTTTATTACGCCGCGGGCGGCGCGATTTGTCGTCTCGTGAACAAGGACCGCAAGTCGCACGGCATCCGCTGCTCGGTCGAGTCCACCGGGGGCTCGGTGTTCAATATCAATACGATCAAGGCGGGCGAGCTCGACATGGGCGTCGCGCAGTCCGACGTTCACTACAACGCGTTCAAGGGACTGAAGCAGTTCAAGGAGCCGATGCCCGAGCTGCGCGCGGTGTTTTCGCTGCATCCGGAGCCGTTTACGGTGGTCGCGCGCAAGGACTTGAACATCAAGAGCTTCGCCGAGTTTAAGGGGAGGAAGTTCAACGTCGGCAATCCCGGGTCGGGCACGCGTGCCTCGATGGAGGAGCTGCTCGCTTCGATGGGATGGAGCATGTCCGACTTCGGGCTCGCATCCGAGCTCAAGGCGGACGAGCACGGGCCGGCGCTCTGTGACGGGAAGATCGACGGATTCTTCTACGGCGTCGGCCATCCCTCGGCGAACATCCAGGACCCGACCACGACCTGTGGTGCCAGGCTCGTGTCGCTGACGGGGCCCGCCGTCGACAAGCTGGTCAAGGCCAACTCGTACTACGCCTACGCCACGATACCGGGAGGGCTTTACCCGAACAACGCGCAGGACACGAGGACGTACGGCGTGCTCGCCACGCTCGTGTCCTCTTCCAGCGTCCCGGCCGATACCGTGTATCACGTCGTGAAGGCGGTGTTCGACAACTTCGACGAGTTGAAGAAGCTGCACCCTGCGCTCGCAGTGCTTCAGCCCGAGCACATGATGAAGGACGGGCTGTCCGCGCCTCTGCACGACGGCGCGGCGAAGTACTACAGGGAAAAGGGCTGGGCGAAGTAGTCCGTAGAGGCAGCTGCACGGGGGCGAAACGCCGCGTTTCGCCCCTTTTCTTGACCGGGAAGACGGGTCGTGTCGCAACCGGAAAGACGCCCAAGCGCAGAGTTGCAGCAGCTTGTCGCGGACGCCGACGCGGGGGGACGCGCCGCGGAGGGTGCCGCGGGCAAGTTCATCTTCGCCGTCGCGCTCGCCTGGTCGTTGTTTCAGCTCTGGTACGCCTCGCCGCTCCCTTTCGCGCTCGGCTGGGGCGTATTGAACGACACCGAGGCGCGATCGCTCCACCTCGGCGTCGGTCTGCTGCTTGCGTTCCTGTGCTACCCGGCGTTTCGGACTGCCGCGCAGCGGGCCCGAATTCCGGTGCTCGACTGGTGTCTCGCGGTTGCGGCGGCGTTTGCGGGCGCGTACTTCCTGCTGTTCTACGCGGAACTCGCAACCCGTCCGGGGAGGCCGATCCTCGTCGATATCCTGACCGCGAGCATCGGGCTCGTGCTGCTGCTCGAGGCCACGCGGCGCTCGGTCGGACTGCCCATGACGATCCTCGCGATCGTCTTTCTCGCGTACATCATGCTGGGCAGGTACCTGCCCGACGTGATCGCGCACAAGGGCGCGTCCTGGGAGCGCATGCTTTCGCATCAATGGCTGACGACCGAAGGCGTGTACGGCGTCGCGCTCGGCGTTTCCGCCGGGTACATCTTCATCTTCGTGTTGTTCGGCTCATTGCTCGACCGGGCGGGCGCGGGCAACTACATGATGCAGGTTTCGTTCGCGATGCTCGGGCATCTACGGGGAGGTCCGGCAAAGGTTGCGGTCGTCTCGTCGGCATTGAATGGCCTCATATCCGGGTCGTCGGTTTCGAACGTGGTGTCGGGCGGGATATTCACGATTCCGCTCATGAAGAAGGCGGGCTACGGCGGGATCAAGGCCGGCGCGATCGAAACCTCTTCCTCGGTGAACGGCCAGATCATGCCGCCCGTGATGGGCGCCGCCGCGTTCCTCATGGTCGAGTACGTCGGGATTCCCTACACCGACGTCGTCAAGCACGCGTTTCTGCCGGCGCTGATCTCGTACATTGCGTTGTTCTATATCGTGCATCTCGAGGCCCTGAAGCTCGGCCTCGAGCCGACGGCGCGGGCGCGCGAGCGAACGATCGCGCACAGCCTCCTTGCCTGGGGACTGGGAATCGCGGGAACAATCGCGGTGTGCGGCGCGATCTATTTCGTCGCCGAGGCGGTAAAGAGCGGGCTCGGCGCGGCCGCGCCGTGGGCGCTCGGGGCGCTGCTCGCCTCGCTTTACCTATACGCGGTCTGGATCGCGGCGCGCTGCCCGGATCTGCCGTCGGATATCGATATAGAGAATCCCGTGCTGCCGCAGACTTGGCCGACGGTCAAGGCGGGGCTTCATTTCTTGATTCCGATCGGTGTCTTGATCTGGTGCCTGATGATCGAGGAACTGTCGCCCGCGCTGTCCGCTTTTTGGGCGACCACGACTCTGATCATTCTGATGGCGTCGCAGCGGCCGCTGACGGCGCTATTCCGGCGCCGCGGCGGGCTCGGCACCGAGGCGACGCGCGGCCTGATGGAGGTCGTGCGCGGCCTGAACGAGGGCGCGCGCAACATGGTGGGAATCGCGATCGCAACCGGCACTGCCGGCATCATCGTCGGAGGCATCACGCTGACGGGGCTGGGGCTGCGGATGACCGATTTCGTAGAAGTGGTGTCGCAGGGCAACGTCGTGCTGATGCTCTTGTTTACCGCGTTCGTGTGCCTGGTGCTCGGGCTCGGCGTGCCGACCACGGCGAACTACATCCTGGTCGCGACCTTGATGGCGCCGGTCATCGTCGAGCTGGGGGCGCAATCCGGGCTGGTGATCCCTCTGATCGCGGTGCATTTATTCGTCTTCTACTACGGGATCATGGGCGACATCACCCCGCCGGTCGGTCTGGCGAGCTTCGCTGCGGCGGCGATTTCCGGGGAGGACGCAATCAAGACGGGGATTCAGGGGTCGCTTTACGCCTTGCGCACCGTGGTGCTGCCGTTCGTATTCGTCTTCAACCCGACGCTGCTCCTGATCGACGTGCGCGGATGGTGGGAACTCGCGGTGGTGGCATTCGCGGCGATCGCGGCATCGCTGGTGTTCGCCGCGGCGACGCTCGGCTGGTTCCGGGCGCGTTGCAGCTGGTGGGAGATCTTGGTGCTGCTCACGGCAAGCTTCGCGCTGTTTCGGCCGGATTTCTTTATGGACAGG
Organism: Burkholderiales bacterium; assembly: GCA_041576355.1. Classification (GTDB taxonomy): domain Bacteria; phylum Pseudomonadota; class Gammaproteobacteria; order Burkholderiales; family SG8-39; genus JAOUFA01. The sequence goes on along the minus strand of JBFGLA010000002.1, from coordinate 9,814 downwards.
ATTTACCCACCCTATGCCGAAGCCCCGGCAAGTCGAATCTTCGCTCTCGCGGAACAGCTGGCGGAGAACGATCGCCTGGTCATGGTAATCGAAGGCATGAACGTCGAAGGCGAGGATATCCGCAAGACTGTCGCGGTGAGGCTCGGTGCTCCGGGCGACGGGCGCAAGCGCCTCGCCGAGGCGGGTCTTAGCATCGCCGCGCTCGGTGACGAGGTTCAGATTCTCAACGTCCGCTTCGGCAGTCGAGCGAAGAAATCCGGTTTCGAGCAAGGCTGGACGGTCGCGGCAATCAAAACGCCGGCCGATGCCCCCTCGCAGCACTGGGTCTACCTACCCGCGCTCGCACTGGTCGCTCTCATCTATTACCTGCAGCGCAGACGGCTGCGAAGCGGATCCTAGCCAGCGAGCGGCGCGGCCTGGATCACGCTCGGTGCGGTGGGTGACGTCTTGGTGACGATGACCGGAGCTTCGTACACGTCCTTGCGCTTGTCGTAGAGGGGAATCGTCGTCCCGTTCAAGCGGTTGGCGAAGAGCAGCTCGAGGTCCACGTCCGCGATCACGATCTGCTCGGTGTTGGCGATCCCCTCCGCTGCGATCCCGTCCCGGGAGAAAGGGAAATCCGACGGCGTCAGGATGCTCGCCTGACCGTAATGCAGTCCGAGACCTTCCACCGGGAGCGCGCCGACGGTGCTCGCCATCGCGACGTAGACCTGATTCTCGATCGCACGCGCATGGCAGCAGTAGCGCACGCGCCAGAAACCTTGGCGATCGTCGGTGCTCGACGGGACGAACAAGATGTCGGCGCCCGCTTCGCAAACCTTGCGCGCGAGCTCGGGAAATTCGACGTCGTAGCATATGAGAACCGAGATATCGCCGAACTCGGTCTCGAGCAGATGCAGCTCGTGCCCCGGGCTGGTTTCCCAGCGCTCGCGCTCCCACCGGGTGCGGTGCGTCTTGTCCTGGGTATAGACCTCGCCGTGGGGTGAGAAGATGAATGCCGTGTTGTAGAGCTCGCCGTCGCGCATCGTCGGATGACTGCCGCCGATGAGATAGTAGCCGTAGCGCATCGCCTGCTCGCGCAGCAGCGATTTGTACTGATCGGTAAACCGATCGAGCGCGCGCACCGCCGAGCGAACGTCCTGACGCGGCAGGAAAGACATCAGCTGAGTCGTGAAGATCTCGGGAAGCAGCACGAAGTGGGGCCGGTAGTCGCCCGCGGCGCCGAGCACGTAATGCACCTGGTGCTCGAACTCGTCCCAGCCCGAGATCGGGCGCAGCATGTACTGGATAGAGGCGATGCGTGCTTTCAAAGGATGGGTCCTTTTGGAATCGTGGTGGGGTGATCTGCTTTGTAGCGCTCGTTCAGCCAGACGATGATTGTGGCATTACCCACCGACTCCTGGTCGGACGGGAGATAGCCGTGGACGACGCCGCAGTATTGAAATCCTTCGCGGAGCTGGAAGCGCAGAACGGGATCCTGTATGTCGCCCCAGATCACGCGCATGGCGTAGGTCTCGGGCGACATTTGGGTTGCGTAGCGGTGATAGTTCGGCATTCGGCCGCACGCCATGATGCGTCGCAGGTTCATGGCGCGGCAGATGCGGCGACGTGCGTGATAGAGCTTCTTGCCGATGCCGTGTCGCCGCAGGGTGGGATCGGCAAATACTTCCGCACCGTAGAGCGTGCGCCCGTCCGGGTCGTGAGTACTGAAGGTCCCGCCTCCGGTGACCTCCTTCCACGTGTGCTGGGTTCCATAGTCGTCCCATTTCACGATCAGCGAGCTGGCGGTGCCGACAATCTTTTCGCCGATGCAGGCGACCAATTGTCCCTGGGGAAAGACGGCCAGCTGGCTTTCGAGTTGCTCCTTTTGCCAACCGCCAATGCCGGGGTAGACGCGCTTCTGCATCTCGATGATCTCGGGGATATCCTGCGCGAGAGTGTGGCGTACGACTGGGGTGCGTTCCATAAGATCTATATAAAACAATTAGTTAGTTATAATTTGGGCCTGTCTATGCATTTGTTCCACGTGAAACATCTAACGGGAAATGTTTCACGTGGAACGTTGGCGGCTGGTTCCGCTGCGGTGCTTAACGTATTATTGCGCGTCTTTTATGACTCGCCCGGGATGCCGGCTATCGGGCCTCGATAACCCAGATAACATAAACAATGCTCTACCCGACTGATTTTGATGTCATTGTAGTAGGTGCTGGCCATGCGGGCACGGAGGCGGCGCTCGCAGCGGCCAGAATGGGCCGTAGCACGCTCCTGCTGACCCACAACATCGAAACACTGGGGCAGATGTCGTGCAATCCCTCGGTCGGGGGCATCGGGAAAGGGCATCTAGTCAAGGAGATCGATGCTCTGGGTGGGGCGATGGCGCTCGCAACGGACGAGGCCGGAATCCAGTTCCGGACGCTGAACTCTTCCAAGGGCCCTGCGGTGCGCGCCACTCGAGCCCAGGCTGATCGTATTCTGTACCGCCGGGCGATCCGGAGGCGGCTCGAGGCTCAGCGGAATCTGACTATCTTCCAGCAGGCCGTAGACGACATCGTACTCGAAGGCAATCGTGCGACCGGCGTGGTGACTCAACTCGGAATCCGGATTCGCGGCCGTGCGGTTGTGCTCACTACCGGTACGTTCCTCTCTGGGCTCATACATGTGGGACTGGAGAAGCTCCAGGCCGGGCGCGCAGGCGATCCGGCGTCGGTGACACTTGCTGCGCGCCTCCGTGAGATGCAGCTTCCCGTTGGGCGCCTGAAGACCGGGACGCCGCCGCGGCTTGACGGAAAGTCGATCGACCTCTCGGTAATGGAGGTCCAGCCCGGCGATTCGCCCGAGCCGGTTTTTTCCTTCCTCGGCACGCGTGGGATGCACCCGGAGCAAGTGCCGTGTTGGATCACCCACACGAACGAACGCACTCACGAAATCATCCGCGGCGGACTCGACCGCTCGCCGATGTTCACAGGGGTCATTCAGGGGATCGGGCCACGCTATTGCCCATCCATTGAGGACAAGGTTCATCGATTCGCCGGCAAGTCGAGCCATCAGATATTTCTTGAGCCGGAGGGCCTGACTACTAGCGAGGTTTACCCCAACGGAATCTCAACGAGCCTGCCGTTCGATGTCCAGTTAGCGCTTGTGCGATCGATCAGAGGACTCGAGCAAGCGCATATTCTTCGGCCCGGTTACGCAATTGAATACGATTACTTCGACCCCCGCAATTTGCGCCCGTCTCTCGAGACCAAGACGGTATCTGGGCTGTTCTTCGCTGGTCAAATCAACGGTACGACCGGCTACGAGGAGGCGGCCGCCCAGGGACTGCTCGCAGGCGTTAACTCGGCGCTACAGGTTCAGGGTCATGATTCTTGGTCACCGCGCCGCGACCAAGCCTATCTCGGTGTTCTCGTTGACGATCTAATTACGCGCGGCGTTTCAGAACCCTACCGCATGTTCACCAGCCGGGCGGAGTATCGTCTGATGCTACGTGAAGATAACGCCGACCTGCGCCTGACTGAAGCCGGCCGCTCGCTCGGTTTGGTGGACGACGCGCGATGGGAGGCCTTCGCGCGCAAGCGCGATGCCATCGCGCGCGAGCTCGAGCGGCTCAGGTCGACATGGGTGAATCCCAGGTTGCTGTCCGAGGCGCAGTCCGATCGGGTTCTGGGAACACCGATCGAGCGCGAGTACTCGCTCTCAGACTTACTCAAGAGACCGAGTGTGAGCTATCAGTCGCTTATGTCGCTTCCTCACGTAGGTGTGGGCGTATCCGACCCAGTGGTCGCGGAGCAAGTCGAGATCCAGACCAAGTATCAGGGGTACATCGAGCGACAACGCGAGGAAGTGCGGCGGCGCGAAGCCGAGGATGCGCTGCCGTTGCCGCAGGAGATCGACTACGCCCAAGTGCGGGGTCTTTCCGTCGAGGTGCAGCAAAAGCTCAACCGCCATAAGCCGGACACCATCGGGCAGGCGGCGCGCATATCCGGTGTGACTCCGGCCGCGATTTCGCTCCTCTTGGTGCACCTGAAGAGGGGGCTCGGGCAAAGCGGGCGGGCGGCTCAGCAGAAAAAGATCGCATGACGCCTGACGCCGCGCTCGATCGCGGTCTGGGCGAACTCATGCTCGAACTTCCCGCCGGAGCAAAGGACAAGCTGCTGCGGTATCTGCGGCTGCTCGGAAAGTGGAACCGAACCTACAACCTGACCGCGATTCGCGATCCGCTAAATATGGTAAGTAATCACTTGCTTGATTCGCTAGCTGTCTTAGGGCACTTGCCGCCTGGCTCGCTTGCGGATGTCGGATCGGGCGCCGGTCTCCCGGGGATCCCGATCGCCATAGCCGAACCGAGACGAGCAGTCACCCTGAGCGAGGCGAGCGAAAAAAAGTCCGCGTTCCTGCGCCAAGCGACCATCGAACTGGATCTCGTCAATGCCCAGGTTAAGCCGGGCCGCGTCGAGCAGTGGAGGCCGGAAGAGAGATTTACCGTGGTTATTTCGCGGGCTTTCGCCGAACTCGCTCAATTTCTGTCTGCCTGCCGCCATCTCGTTGCTCCCGGCGGGACGCTCGCGGCAATGAAGGGCGCCTTCCCGTCGGGCGAGCTCGCGCGTGTGCCCAGCGATGCGGACTGCGGCCGGGTCGTACGCCTCAATGTGCCTTTGCTCAATGCCGAGCGCCATCTCGTTCTTTGCCGGATGCGAGGCTGAACGTGGCGAAGGTGCTCGCAATCGCAAACCAAAAGGGCGGAGTCGGCAAGACGACCACTAGCGTGAACCTCGCAGCCGGCCTCGTCCAAGCCGCGCAGCGCGTGCTCTTAGTCGACCTCGATCCGCAGGGGAACGCAACCATGGGAAGCGGCGTGGACAAGCGTGCTGCCGTCCGCACCGTCTATCACGTCCTGCTCGGTCTCGGAGAACTCACGACATGCCGCATGCGCTCGCAAAAAGGCGGATACGACGTCGCCCCCGCGAACCGTGAGCTCGCCGGAGCCGAAGTCGAGCTCGTCGACCTGCCCAATCGGGAAACGCGTCTTAAAGCTGCGCTCGAGCCGGTTCTGGGCGAGTACGATTTTGTCCTCATCGATTGCCCGCCGTCGCTCTCACTTCTCACTATCAACGGGTTGGTGGCCGCGCACTCGGTCGTGATCCCCATGCAGTGCGAGTACTATGCGCTGGAGGGGTTATCGGATCTCGTGGGGACGATCAAGCGGGTGCGCAGTCACCTCAACCCCACTCTCGAGATCGCCGGTTTGCTGCGCACGATGTACGACCCGCGCAACACGCTCGCGCAGCAAGTCTCGCAGCAACTTGAGTCCCACTTCGGCGATAAGGTGTACCGTGCGCTCGTGCCGCGCAACGTACGTCTGGCTGAAGCCCCGAGCTATGGCACACCGGCGGTCGTGTGGGACCAGACCTCGAAAGGGGCGCAGGCGTATCTCGCCTTCACCGAGGAGGTACTGCAGCGCGAGCGTGCGGCCCTGTCGGCGCCGGCATGAGAATACGGAGATTGACGCGATGACTAGGCCGAAGGGATTGGGCCGCGGGCTCGATGCGCTGCTGGAGTCGAACGACTCGCCCCGAGATACGCTTGCGACCGTTCCGGTCGAGCGTATACGTCCGGGGAAATACCAGCCGCGCACGAGGATGGATCCCGACGCTCTGGGCGAGCTCGCCGCGTCGATCAAGTCGCAGGGACTGATGCAACCGCTCGTTCTGCGTCCGCTCGGTGGCGAAAACTACGAGCTTATCGCGGGCGAGCGGCGTTGGAGGGCTGCGCAGATGGCCGGGCTCGATCGCGTCCCGGCGGTAGTGCGCGACGTTCCCGACGAAGCGGCGCTCGCAATGTCGCTCATCGAGAATATTCAGCGCGAGAATCTCAACCCCATGGAGCAGGCCTCCGGTGTGCAGCGCCTCGTGGACGAATTCGACATGACGCACGAGCAGGCCGCGGACGCAATCGGCCGCTCGAGAAGCGCGACCACCAACCTGCTGCGGCTGCTCAAATTGGCAAAGGTGGTGCAGGACAAAGTAATGGAGGGCGAACTCGAAATGGGCCACGCGCGCGCGCTGCTGGCGCTAGAGGGCGCACGGCAGGTGGAAGCCGCGCAACGGGTCGCCGCGCGCGGGCTTTCGGTGCGCGAGACCGAAGCGCTGGTGCAAAAGCTGCTCCGCGGCGGGACCTCCCGCAGAGTTCGCAAGGCTGATCGGGACCTCGCCCGCCTGGAGGAAGAAGTTACTGAGCGACTCGGTACGACAGTGCAGATACGGCCCGGCAGCAAAGGGAGCGGCAGCTTGGTCGTACGCTATGCGAGCCTCGACCACCTCGACCAGTTGCTGGAGAAACTTCGGTAGCCCGTCAGGGCCCGCTGTTGCGCTGCAGCACGTTGACCGCGAAAATGCCTTAAGGCTATAATTTCCCAGTTTTGCCGGGTGCGAGGACAACAAACGCCATGCTTCGCGCCCTGAGCAAGCCGATCCGCATCATCTTCCGGTGGCAGGTTCTGGTGACCGCGGCTATTGCCCTGCCGAGTGGATTTTTTGCCGGCGCGCACGGTGTCTGGTCCGCCGTTCTCGGCGGCCTCGTCAGCATCTTCGGCGGCCTCGCCTCCGCGGCGATGCTCTCGAAAAGCGGGGCACAGTCGGGCGGTGGGGTCCTGCTGACGGCGGTGATGGCCGAGGGAATCAGAGTCGGGCTGATCGTGGTCCTGCTCTGGATCGTGCTGGCGACTTACAGAGAGGTGGTCGTTCTGGCCTTTCTGGGATCGTTCATCGCTACGGTCCTGCTATTCGCTATGGCGTTTTTTGTTCGCGAGTACTAAGTGCTAGTGCATTCGACCGATGGCCGCCGCTAAGACTCCTACAGAGTACATCCAGCATCACCTCACCTTTCTCGCCCAGCCCGTCGGAGACGGCGGATTCTGGACCCTGCATGTCGATTCCTTGATCGTTTCCGCCCTGCTTGGGCTGGTCGGCATGGGTCTCATCTGGGGGGTGGTGCGCGGCGCGACTTCGGGTGTGCCGAGCAAGCGCCAGGCGTTCGTCGAGTTGCTGATCGAGTTCGTCGACAACCAGGCGAAGGGTATCTTTCACCACGGCGATCGCAACAAGTTCGTGGCGCCGCTGGCGCTCACCGTGTTCGTCTGGGTGCTGCTGATGAACGCAATGGATTTCCTTCCGGTCGATTGGGTGGCGCTCGGCACGGGATTGTTCGCGCCGCACGGCTTTCGCATCGTGCCGACCGCCGACGTGAACACGACCTTTGCGCTCGCGCTGTCGGTGTGGCTCCTGATGATAGGGTTCTCGGTCGTCGTCAAAGGACTGGGCGGCTGGCTGCACGAGCTATTCTTCGCCCCCTTCGGCGCACGGCCCTTAGTGTTCGCGCCTTTCCTGATGGCGTTCAACCTGCTCTTCAACCTCATCGAATACGTGTCGAAGCCGCTGTCGCACTCGCTGCGGCTGTTCGGCAACATGTACGCGGGCGAGATCATCTTTCTGCTGCTGTGGCTGTGGGCCGCCACCGGCCTGGTCGGCACGTTCTTCGGCTCGCTTCTCGGCCTGGGCTGGGCCATCTTTCACATTCTGATCGTCGTCCTGCAGGCCTATATCTTCATGATGCTCACCGTCGTCTACATCTCGATGGCGCACGAGCACCACTGATCACTTCGTAATCAAATCGACCATTCGTTCAGGAAAGGGAATTACCCATGGAAAAACTTCAGCTTCTGGCGATGATCCAGGCGTACACCGGGATCGGCATCGGCCTGATGATCGGCGTCGGCGCGGCCGGAGCCTGCATCGGTATCGGCATCATGTCGAGCAAGTTCCTCGAAGCCGCGGCGCGCCAGCCTGAGCTGACCAACTCGTTGCAGGTCAAAGTCTTCCTGCTGCTCGGCCTGATCGACGCGTCGTTCATCATCGGAGTAGGTCTCGCGATGATGTTCGCCTTCGCGAATCCGCTCCTCGCGGTCATTCAGAACTGAAGGCTCGATCCGCGTTCCGGCGTAATCGCGCGGGCGCGCGGAGCGGGGAAGCCGTCCGCGCCGCCGCACACGAGGAGACCCCATGAGCATCAATCTGACTCTGATCGCGCAGGCGATCACCTTCGCCCTGTTCATTTGGTTCACGGCAAAAGTGATCTGGCCGTTCATGTTGCGCGCGATCGAAACCCGCCAGAAGACCATCGCCGACGGGCTCGCGGCCGCCGAGCAGGGCAAGCGCTCGCTCGACCTGTCGACCCGGCAGGCCCAGGAGACGATCGAGCAGGCGCGCGGACGCGCGGGCGAGATCATCGCGCATGCGGAAGCGCGCTCGACCCAGCTGATCGAGGAAGCGAAGAACGCCGCCCGGCGGGAAGGCGAGCGCGAGAAGGCGGCCGCGAAGGCCGAGATCGAGCAGCAATACGCGCAGGCGCGCGAGCAGCTGCGCGAGAACGTCGCGGCGCTCGCGGTCGCGGGCGCGGAGAAGATCCTGCGGCGCGAAGTCGACGCCCGCGCGCACGCCGAGCTGCTCGAATCCATCAAGCGACAGCTGTGAACACCGACGAGCGCTAGGCACCGATGGCCGAACTGAGCACGATCGCACGGCCCTACGCGGAAGCTGTCTTCAAGCTGGCCGACGGCTCGAGCAAGCTCGTCGACTGGTCGACGATGCTCGCGGCGCTGGCGCAGGTTTCCGAGAGCGCGCGCGTACGCGAGGCAGTCGCGGACCCGAACCTGCCGGCGGCTAAGGTTGCGGGAATCTACATTTCTATCCTGTCCGGAAGGCTGTCGGCGGAGTGCGAGAATTTCATTCGCGTGCTGGCGGAAAATCGCCGCCTCGCGCTGCTGCCCGAAATCCGCGAGCAGTACGAGAAATTCAAGAACGAGCGCGAAGGCACCGTCGAAGCAGAGATCTACACGGCGTTCGATCTTGCTCCGGCGCAGCTCACCGACCTCATCGCGCGCCTCGAGAAGCACACTGGCCGCAAGGTGAAGGCGCGTGTCAGCGTGGACAAGGAGCTGATCGGCGGCGTTCGCATCGCCATCGGCGACAAGGTCATCGATGCCTCGGCGCGCGCGCAACTCGCCGCGCTCGAGAGCGCGTTAAAAGCATAGAGAAACCCGAGGAGCGGTCATGCAACTCAACCCGTCCGAGATATCGGAACTGATCAAGAGCCGGATCGAGAAACTCGACGCCGGCGCCCAGATGCGCACTCAGGGCACCGTCGTCTCGGTGACCGACGGCATCTGCCGCGTGCACGGGCTGTCCGACGCCATGCAGGGCGAAATGCTCGAGTTCCCGGACAACACCTTCGGCCTGGCGCTCAATCTCGAGCGCGACTCGGTCGGCGCTGTGATCTTGGGAGCGTACGAGCACATCACCGAAGGTGACACCGTGAAGTGCACCGGAAAGATCCTGTCGGTGCCGGTCGGCCCCGAGCTGCTCGGCCGTGTCGTCAATTCGCTCGGCCAGCCGATCGACGGCAAAGGACCGGTCAACGCAAAGGAGTCCGACGTCATCGAAAAGGTGGCGCCAGGGGTGATCTGGCGCCAGTCGGTGTCGCAGCCGGTGCAGACCGGGCTGAAGGCGATCGACTCGATGGTGCCGATCGGCCGCGGCCAGAGGGAGCTCATCATCGGCGACCGCCAGACCGGCAAGACCGCGGTGGCGGTGGACACGATCATCAACCAGAAGGGCAAAGACTTGATCTGCGTGTACGTCGCAGTCGGGCAGAAGGCCTCGACCATCGTGAACGTGGTGCGCAAGCTCGAAGAGCACGGTGCGATGGAATACACCATCGTCGTCGCGGCCTCTGCTGCCGAGTCGGCGGCGATGCAGTACAT
>JBFGLA010000001.1:0-31598 GCA_041576355.1 Burkholderiales bacterium | reverse complement strand
GCGTCGGAGAGGTTGGCTCCGGAGAGGTCGGAGAAGCTGAAATCTGCGCGCGAGAAGTCAGCGCCCGAGAGATCGGCGCCCCTCGCGTTCGCCGACACGACATTCGCCCGCATGAGCCCCATCGATTGGTTCTTCATATCGGCGGCGCCGTCCATCTTCGACAGCACCGCGTTCTCCAAATTCGCTCGCCGCAGGTCGCCGATGAAGCGCGCGCCGAGCAGGTTCGCCCCCTTCAGGATCGCGCCCTGGAGCTGCATCGAGAACATCATGGCGCCGCGCAGGTCGGCGTCGGTGAAGTTCGCGCCTTCGGCGAAGCTGACGGTGAGGTTGCAGCCGGAAAGGTTGGCGCCGGTGAGGTTGCTTCGGTTCAGGACCGCCGCACTCAGGTCGGCGCCCTTGAAGTCGATGCCAGAGAGGTCCAGGTTGGAGAGGTTCTTGGCGTAGAAGCTCGCGGGTGCTGCGCTCGATGCACCGGCGAGCACTTGCAGCACCTGCGCGCGCGTCAATTTTTCGTAGCCGGGCCAGTCGGCGGCGCTTGACAGAGGCGGGACTGCCGTCAGCAGCGACGCGGCCAGTGTCGCGATTCCATACCGGCGCAAGGCGCTCATGTGTCTTCTCCGCGGAAGTCGTGGCGCGGTCGATCGAGAGCCGACAGTGTAGCGCTCCGAGGGTCGGCCATGGGCGTATCCTTCGCTCCGTGATCTCCCCGAACCACGCCCGCACCATGGCTTCCTACAACCGGTGGATGAACGACCGACTGTACGACTGCTGCGCGAGGCTCTCCGACGCCGAGCGCAAGCGCGACACCGGCGCGTTCTTCAAGTCGATCCACGGCACGCTGAATCACCTGCTGCTCGGCGATCGGCTCTGGCTCGGCCGCTTTATCGGCAAGCCGTTCGCGGTGAAGTCGCTGGACGAGGAGCTTTACTCCGATTTTGCCCAGCTGCGCGCCGAGCGCACGGCGACCGATAGCGCGATCGTGCAGTGGGTTGCCTCTCTGTCGGAGCAAAGCCTGGCAGGGGAGCTGTCGTACACGAGCGTGGTGAATCCGAAGCCGCGGCGCTATCCGCTGTGGTTCGCGGTGACGCATTTCTTCAACCACCAGACGCACCACCGCGGACAGCTCACGACCCTGCTCATGCAGCGCGGCATCGATCCCGGGGTAACCGACCTCATCTGGCTACCGGAGATGCAGTTAAGCGCGCAATGAAGCCGATGCGAGCGAGGCCAGCATTCGGCGTCGCTACATAGCCGGATGCAGCTTCAATTCGCGCACGACACTCGCGATAGCGTCGAAATCGCGGTCGTTGTGCAGCAGCGCGAGCTTGTTCTCGATCGCGATTTGCGCGATCAGGCAGTCGTTGCTGCTGCGGGGCGTCTTGCCTGCGCGTCGGCAGGCCTGGTAGAGCCTGGCCGCCGCGATGTGCGTCTCGACCGGGTGCTCGGGCGCATAGCACCAGAGGTCGGCGAAGTAACGGCGCCAGGTCTCGAAGCGCTCCTCCGAGTCGGCGCCTTGCAGGATTTCCTGCAGGATGATCGGTGCCGTGCCGACGATTTCCTCACCCGCGAGCAGGTCCTTCAGCACCCGGACGTGCGCTGTGGCTTCCCCGCGCAGGTAGTGCACCCACACGGAGGTGTCCACCAGAATCATCCGCCCGCAGACCGAGCCTGCTTGTAGTCGTAGTCCTTGCGCACGCCGCCGGTCCCGTGAAGCTCGAGCAAGCGTCTCTGCCGCCCGTTGCGCACGAAACGGGCGAGCGCGATGTGCACCGCCTCGCGCTTGGTCTTCACGTTGGCGATCTTCATGGCTTCCCGGACGAGCTTGTCGTCGAGCACGATGTTCGTACGCATCGTACACCTCGTAATGTGTATGAACGGCATTCTACGCGGGCCGCGTTGGCGGGGCAACGCCGCGCGGCCGAGGCCTTTGAGCGCACGAAAATTCCCCGGCGAGCGTGACGAACCGCACGCGGCAGGTCCGGGCGCGGCGATAAGCTTGGGCGGGCTTTTCGCGGGAGTGTTTCGTGAACGCGCGCATCCTCGTTTTCTTCACCTCGCTGGTCTTCGTCGGCTGGATGGCACGCCCCGTTTTCGCCCAGCTGGAATCGATCACTCAGCGCGACGCGGCGGCGGCGCTCAAGGCGGCGCTGGAGAAGGGATCGCAGGCGGCGGTCGCGAGGCTCGGACGCGAGGACGGGTTCTTCGGCGATGCGCGGGTGAAGATCCCGCTGCCCGAGTCGCTCGCGCGCGCGGAGAAGCTCATGCGCCGCGTCGGCCAGGGCGAGCGCGCCGACGAGCTGGTGCTCGCCATGAACCGGGCGGCCGAGACCGCGGTCAGCGAGGCGAAACCGGTGTTCGTCGCCGCGGTGAAGAAGATGACGGTGCAGGACGCCAAGGCGATCCTCACCGGCGGCGACAGCGCGGGCACCGAGTACTTCCAGCGCCAGACGAGCGAGCCGCTGCGCGCGAAGTTCTTGCCGATCGTAAAGAAGGCGACGGGCAAGGTGGGCCTCGCGCAGAAATACAACGCCTATGCCGAGAAAGGCGTGCGCTTCGGTCTGGTGAAGGAAGAGCAGGCGAACCTGGACGACTACGTGACGCGCAAGGCGCTCGACGGCCTATTCTTCGCGGTGGCCGAGGAGGAGAAGAGCATCCGCAAGGACCCGGTCAAGGCGGGCAGCAGCATCGTCAAGAAAGTCTTCGGGGCCTTGCGGCGGTAGCGCGTATGTCTCGGTTGTCGCGCTTGGCGCTCGAGCTGGCGGCGGTGGGGCTTGCACTGTGCTGGATGCCCGCGGGCGCGGCGCGAGCCGAGAGCCCGGTGGAAACCGGCACTCAAGTCGTAGCGCCGGCGGCCGAGCCACCGGCCGCGCAAGCAAAGCCCGAGCCGGGTTCCTTCTGGGCCTGGCTGTGGGACTACCTTTATGTCGGTGCCGGCGTCACCGTCGGTCTCGGCACGCGCCAGGCCGATATCCAGGTGAGAGACAAGATCACCAACGCATACGGCAAGATCTCCGAGCGCAACGAGAACGCGTACTTCCTCAGCTACAGTACGCGGCCGTCGTTCATCGGCACATCGAAGTTCGGCTACAACTTCGCGTTCAACTACACCCGGTTCACCATGGACCGGCAGGAAGTCGCGAAAGACGACTACCGCGATATCGGCACCCGGGTTCGCGGCAGGGTGGCGTATGTCGTCCCCACTCTCTTCTACCAGCTCGGTGAGCACGGACCGAAGGGCGCCTATTGGCGAGCGGGGGTCGGGCTCGGGCTCGGAGTGGCGAAGTACGAAGGCAACATCATCCTCGACTACCCGAGCAACACCACGCCCGTCGAGATCTCGAACGGCCGCTACGATCTAAAAACGGCGGCGAGCCTGTACCTGGAAGGCCGCTACCGGAACTGGGGTGTTACCGTCACCGCCGCCGGCCCCGTATACGAGGACGATCGGTACCGGTACAACGTGACCGACATATCTGCGTACCTCAACTACAAGTACTACTTCTAGAGAACGGCGCCGTCTCCGCTGTCATTTGCGTAGCGAGAGCCGCGCCAGTGCCGATCGCCTGAGCTACACTTTGTCCGCATGCCCAGCTTCGCAGCGCGCGATCTACGCTTTGTCCTTGCGCTTACCGTCGTAGGAGCGCCGCTCGCCGGGTACCAGCACGGCGCGAACTACTATACGTTCGCCGTATTCTTCGTCGCGGTACCGATGCTCGATTGGCTGATTGGACGCGATCCGAACCCCGCCCCGGCGGCCGAGGTAGCCCGGCTGGAGCGCAGCGCATTCTTCCGCGCTCTGCTCCTCGCCTATGTCCCGCTGCACCTCTTTCTCATCCTCTGGGGTGCCTGGGTGAGCGGAAGCGGTGCGCTCGGCCCCTGGCAGGCGCTCGGCCTCATGCTCTCGGTGGGCGTGGTGACGGGCTCGCAGGGGATCACTATCGCCCACGAGCTGGGCCACAAGCGCTCGCGCCTCGAGCGCTGGCTGGCGAAGCTCCTCCTCGTCACCGTGAGCTACGGCCATTTCACGATCGAGCACAACCGCGGCCACCACGTGCGCGTCGCTATGCCCGAGGATCCCGCGAGCGCGCGCTACGGCGAGAGCCTGTGGGCGTTCCTGCCGCGCACCCTGACCGGGTCGTTCACGCACGCCTGGCAACTCGAAACCGAGCGGCTCGCGCGGCTTGGACTCCCCGCATGGCATTGGCGGAACGAGATGCTTTGGCTTTGCGCCGCGCCGCCCGCGATCGCCGCTGCGCTCGCTTCGCTTTTCGGTCCGCTCGCGGCGATTTTCTTCTTCGTCCAGAGCGCGATGGCGATACTGCTGCTTGAGACGGTGAATTACATCGAGCATTACGGGCTCGCGCGGCGTCGACTCGCCGACGGCCGCTACGAGCGCGTCGACGAGCGCCATGCCTGGGACGCTTACGAAATGCTGACGAACAGCTTTCTCATCCATCTGCAGCGGCACGCCGACCATCACCTCAACCCGGGCCGACCCTACGCGGCGCTGCAGCCTCGATCCCACAGCCCCAAGCTGCCGGCCGGCTACGCAACGATGGTGCCGCTCGCGCTCGTACCGCCGCTGTGGTTCCGGGTGATGAACCCGCGCGTGCAGCGCTGGGGCGACGAAGCCGCCGTCTCCGGCTGACCATTCGGCGCTGCAGCGCCCGTGCCGCCGGGCGGAACCCGAGCTTGACCCGCATCGTGCGGGGACTTCATGATCCGCCGTCCCCCTGCCGCGGAGCGCAAGCGATCCATGCTCGAGACGATGTTCGGCACGCTGTTTACGCTGCTGACGTCCCCCTATCTCATGGGGCTGATGGTGCTCGCGGTGGCGATCGGCATCTTTGTCGGCGCGACGCCGGGCCTGGGCGGCAAGCTCTCGATCGCGCTTGCGATCCCGTTCGTCTTCGGCATGGACATGATCGCCGGCGCGATCTTCCTGCTCACCATGCACGCAGTGAACGGCACCAGCGGGCAGATCTCGAGCATCATGTTCGGCGTGCCGGGCGACGGCGACGACGCGGCGACGACGATCGACGGCTACCCAATGGCTAAGAAAGGCGAGGCGGGGCGCGCGCTCGGCGCGAGCCTCACCGCCTCCGGAGTCGGCGGCATCATCGGCGCGATCGTCTTCGCGATCCTCATCCCGGTGATCGAGCCGCTCGTGCTCTCGTTCAGCCCGGCGGAGTTCTTCCTTCTCGCGCTGCTCGGCATCACGTTCATTGCCTTCCTCTCCGGCGGGGCGAGCATCTACAAGGGAATCATCGTCGGTCTCTTCGGCATGATGCTCGCAACCATCGGCATGGATCCGCAGACGGGTATCGCACGCTACTCGGGCGATTACCTCTTCTTGTGGGACGGGTTGAGCCTGGTGACCGCGGTGCTCGCGCTTTTCGCCGTGCCCGAGATGATCGCGCTCGGCGTGAGGGGCGGCTCGATCTCGGCGATCTCGCTCAAGGCGGCGAAGTACAGCTACCGCGAGCTGTTCGACGGCGTGCTCGAAGTGCCGCGTCACTGGTGGCTCGCGCTGCGCACCTCGATCATCGGCGCGGTGATCGGCATCATTCCCGGCCTCGGTGGCTCGGCTGCGGCGTGGATGTGCTACGGGCACGCGGTGCAAAGCTCGAAGACGCCCGAGCGCTTCGGCAAGGGCGCAGTCGAGGGTGTGATCGCGCCCGAGACGGCGAGCAACGCCAAGGAGGGCGGGTCGCTCCTGCCGACGGTGTTCTTCGGCATTCCCGGGTCCTCGGGCATGGCGGTGATGCTCGGCGCGTTCCTCATCCTCGGCATACAGCCCGGGCCGACGATGATCACCGATCACCTCGACCTGGTATGGATGCTGATCTGGGCGCTCGTGGTCGGCAACATCATCGCGGTGAGCTTTCTGCTCTTCGTTGCGCGCTGGGTGGCGATCCTTACCTTCGTGCGCGGCAGCCTGTTGATCCCGTTCGTGCTCGTCCTGTGCGTCATCGGCGCCTATATCAACGAGGCCCAGTGGCAAAACCTGGTGATCCTTGTGGTGTTCAGCGCCATCGGCTACGGGCTCCTCAAGTTCGGCTGGCCGCGCGCGCCTTTTGCCATTGGCCTGGTGCTGGGCAAGATCGCGGAGCAGTCGCTGCACAAGGCGCTCGCGCTCTGGGGCATGCAGTTCTTCCTGCGGCCGCTGTCGCTGGTCTTGATCGCGCTCATCGCGCTGACCATCGCCTACGCGGTCTACAAAGGCCGGAGGTCGAACGCACGAATGATCGAGGCGCGCCTCCATGCATAGCGGCAAGATCGCCATGAACCTGGTGATGCTCGCGATCTTCGTCGTGATGGTCGGCATTGCCCTCCAGTATCCGCCGCAGGCGCGCTTCATGCCGCTCGTTATCGGCCTGCCCGCCATCGCGTTGTGCCTGCTGCAACTCTTCCTCGAGTTTCGCGACCACCGCCGGTCCAGAGCCGAGGCGCCCGTGAACCGCGGCGGCGGTTTCGAGCAGGCGGGGGAGGAAGTCGAAAGAGTCGTCGGACACAAGATCGATCTTGAGGTCGCCCATGAGACCCTGCAGGTCGTGCAAAGCGAGCTGCCCGAGGCCGGCGAGACCCGGCGCGAGATCGTGTTGTGGGGCTGCTTCATCGGACTGGTGGCGAGCCTTATCCTGTTCGGCTTCTGGCCGACGATTCCGGTGTTTCTCGCGGCGTTCCTGCGCTTCTACGCCAAGGAGGGCTGGCGCTTCTCGATCGGTCTCAGCACCGTCGCAACGGCCCTGCTCTTCCTTGTCTTCTATAAGGGGCTAGCGATAGTTCTGCACGGCGGATTCGTCACAGACTATCTGCTCGATCGCTTCTGGTCCGGTTGAGGCTCGCTGAAGGCGCTCAGTGCGCCTGATCCCAATTCGCGCCGACGCCGACGTCCACGATGAGCGGGATCTCGAGCTGCGCCACGCGCTGCATGTGCTCGCGCACGCCGGCCTTCACCGTCTCCAGCTCGGCCTGCGGCACTTCGAGCACCAGCTCGTCGTGCACCTGCATGATGAGTTTCGTGGCGAGCTTCGTCTCGTCCAGCCAGCGCTGCACCGCCACCATGGCGAGCTTGATGAGGTCCGCGGCGGTGCCCTGCATCGGGGCGTTGATCGCCGCACGCTCGGCGGCCTGGCGCCGCTGCGGCGATCCGCTTTTCATCTCCGGAAGCCACAGTCGCCGGCCGAACGCGGTCTCGACGTAGCCCTGCGCGCGCGCCCGCTCGCGCGTCTCGTCCATGTAGCGCTTCACGCCGGGATAGCGCGAGAAGTAGGAGTCGATGTACGCCTGCGCGGTGGCGCGCTCGATGCCGAGATTCTGCGCCAGACCGAATGAGGACATGCCGTAGATCAAGCCGAAGTTGATCACCTTCGCGGTGCGGCGTTCGTCCGCGCTCACTTCCTCCAGGGTGCGGCCGAAGACTTCGGCGGCGGTGGCGCGATGCACGTCGTCGCCGCGTGCGAAGGCGTGCCGCAAGTGCTCGTCGCCCGAGAGGTGCGCCATGATGCGCAGTTCGATCTGAGAGTAGTCGGCCGAGACGATTTTCCACCCCGGCGGCGCGACGAAGGCTTCGCGGATCCTTCTTCCCTCCGGCGTGCGGATCGGGATGTTCTGCAGGTTGGGGTCGTTCGAGGCGAGCCGCCCAGTCACGGCGACCGCCTGAGAGTACGTCGTGTGCACCCGGCCCGTCTGCGGATGCACCATGCGCGGCAGCTTGTCGGTGTAGGTGGACTTGAGCTTCGCGAGCGCCCGGTATTCGAGCAGGATCTGCGGCAGGGGATAGTCCTGCGCCAGCTCGGCGAGCACGTCCTCGTCGGTCGAAGGCTGGCCCGACGGGGTCTTCTTCTTGACGGGGAGGCCCTGGCGCTCGAAGAGTATCTCCTGGATCTGCTTGGGCGAATTGAGGTTGAAGGGCTGGCCCGCGGCGCGGTAGGCCTTTTCCTCCAATGCGAACATTGCTTTGCCCAGCTCGTGGCCCTGCTCGGTGAGCTTCGCCGCGTCGAGGAGCACGCCGTTTCGCTCCATCCTCAGGAGCACCGGCAGCACTGCCATCTCGATCGACTCGTACACGGTCTTGAGCTTCTCGTCCGCGGCGATGCGCGGGTAGAGCGCCTCGTGCACGGCGAGCGCGCAATCGGCGTCCTCCGCCGCGTACTCGGTCGCGCGCTCGACCTCGACCGAGGAGAAAGGGATGCGCGCGGCGCCCTTGCCGGTGACCTCGTCGTAGCCGATCGTCTTCCAGCCCAGATGGCGCTGGGCGAGCGTGACGAGGTCGTGGCGCTCGTGCACTTCGAAGACATAGGACTCGAGCAGGTTGTCGTGGGCGATGCCGCGCAGCGCGATGCCGTGGTTGGCGAGCACGTGCCAGTCGAACTTGAGGTTCTGGCCGACCTTGCGCCGCGCCTCGCTCTCGAGCCAGGGACGCAGGAGCGCGAGCGCGCGCTCGAGGGGAATCTGCCCCGGCGCGCCTGCATAGTCGTGTCCGAGCGGCACATACGCCGCGGTGTCGCCGCACGCGAACGACATGCCCACGAGCCGCGCGAGCATGGGATCGAGCCCCGTGGTCTCGGTGTCAAAGCCCGCGAGCGGGGCGCGCTCGAGCGCCTCGACGAATTTGCGCAAGGCGTCTTCGTCGAGCAGCGCCACATAGCGGCGCCGCTTGACGCGCTCGGCCTGCGGAGCGGGCTTTTCGGCGACTGCGGCAGCCGGGCGCCGCTTGTCCTTCTCTGGCTCGGCGCCGTTTCCATCGATCTCGCGCAGCCACGACTTGAATCCGAAGCGATCGAAAAGCGCGCGCAGCCGCTCCCTCCCGTCCGCGCCGTCGGCGAGGTCGGCGAGCTTGAGCGGCAGCTCGAGATCGCGCCGGACGGTGAGGAGGCTGCGCGCCTTGGGCAGCCAGTCGAGCACCTGGCGCAGGTTCTCGCCCACGGCGCCGCCGATCTCGCCCGCGTGCGCGATCACCGCCTCGAGCGAGCCGTACTGCGAGATCCACTTCGCCGCGGTCTTCGGTCCGACCTTCGTGACGCCGGGGACGTTGTCCACCGCGTCGCCGACGAGCGCCAGATAATCCGCGATGCGCTCCGCGGAGACGCCGAACTTCTGCTTCACGCCTTCGGGGTCGAGTGTCTCGTTCGACATCGTGTTGACGAGCGTCACGCGGTCGTCCACGAGCTGCGCGAGGTCCTTGTCGCCGGTCGAGATCACGCAGCGCCAGCCCTCGCCTTTCGCTTTCTCGGCGAGGGTCGCGATGACGTCGTCGGCTTCCACTCCTTCGATCGCGAGCACCGGCCAGCCTAGCGCCTCGACCGCCTCCTTGAGCGGCTCGATCTGCGCCGCGAGGTCGTCGGGCATCGGCGGGCGGTTCGCCTTGTACTGCGGGTACTCGTCTTCGCGGAAGGTCTTGCCCTTGGCATCGAACACGCACGCTCGCGCCTGCGCCTTGTAGTCGGCGCCCAGCCGCCGTAGCATGTTGAGAACGCCGTAGATGGCGCCGGTCGGCTCGCCCGCGGGGCTCTTCAGCTCCGGCAGCGCGTGGAACGCGCGGTACAGGTATGACGAGCCGTCGACCAGCAGCAGCGTTTTTTCCGAATTCTTCTCAGACACGGTGATGAAGAACGAAAAGCTACCGGGGCCGGCGCAGTTCGGCAGGGACATCCCCGCCCGCGAGGCGTGGCGGGTGTTCGGCATTATGGCAGAGTTCGTCGAGGCGACCGAGCGGCTCGCCGGCATCCGGCCGGCGGTTTCGGTCTTCGGCAGCTCGCGCGTCGCGCCCGATTCGCCGTATTACGCGCTTGCCGAGCACACTTCGAGACTGCTCTCGGACGCAGGCTTCGCCGTGATCTCGGGCGGCGGCCCGGGCGTGATGGAGGCGGCGAACCGCGGCGCGTTCTACGGCCGTGGGCTCGCGGTCGGGCTCAACATCGAGCTGCCGCGCGAGCAGCGGGCGAACGAGTATCAGGACATCAGCCTGCGGTTCAAGCACTTCTTCGCGCGCAAGGTGATGTTCGTGAAGTTCGCCACCGCGTACGTCGTCCTGCCGGGCGGGTTCGGCACGCTGGACGAGCTGTTCGAGGCGTTGACCCTGGTGCAGACCGGCAAGACGCGCAGGATGCCGATCATCCTCATGCACGATGCGTTCTGGCGCGGTCTGCTCGGGTGGTTTCGCGAGCGCCTCGTTGCCGAGGGCATGATCGACGCGAACGATGTCGACCTCGTGCAGGTGATCGACGACCCGCAGAAGGTGGTCGAGGCGATATTCGATTTCTACGACAAGCGCGGCTTCGAGCCCTCGCCAGCCGAGCGCGAAGTCCTGCTCAATCTGTGACCGCCGAAGGGGAGCCCGCCGCGCTCCTGTTCGATCTCGGCGGAGTTCTGGTCGATATCGATTTTCGCCGCGCGTTCGACGCCTGGGCCGATGCCGCCGGTGCGCCCGCCGCCGCGATCGCATCGCGTTTCTCGTTCGACCCGACGTATCAGGCGTACGAGCGCGGCGAGATCGGCGAGCGCGAATATTTCGCGTCGCTCAGGCCGATGCTCCGGGTCTCGCTCTCCGACGACGATTTTCTGGCCGGGTGGAACGCGATCTTCGTCGGCTCGAGGCCGGGCGTCGAGCCGATGCTGCATAAGCTCGCCGCGCGCTGGCCGCTGTACGTGTTCTCCAATACCAGCCGCTCGCACAAGTCTTTCTGGGAGGAACGCTACCGCCCGATCCTCGCGCCCATCAAGGAGGTGTTTTGCTCCTGCGACATCGGACGGCGCAAGCCGACGCTCGAGGCTTACGCGGACGTCTGCAGCCGAGTCGGCCTGCCCGCGAATCGAATCGCGTTCTTCGATGATCTCGAGGAAAACGTGCTCGGCGCACGCGCGGCCGGACTGCGGGCGTTTCAGGTGCGCGCAGGCGAGGATACGTGCAAGGTCCTCGCCCAGGCGCTCTGGTAAAATTTACAGTTTCCCGGTGCGCTGCCATGCGCCGCCTCGCCGCCCGCGTCCTCGCCTTCGTCCTATCTGTCGCCGCCTCGACTATCGGCGCCTTCGCTCAAGACACCGCCCAGAAGCCCGAGCCGCAGATCGAACGCTTGCCCGAGCCCGGCGAACGGGTCGACGAGCCCCAGGTTCGCATCCCGGTGCAGGAAGGCGACCAGGTCGAGGAGATCCGGGAAGGCGGGCGCGTCGTGGCGGTGAAAGTGACGCCGCAGAACGGCCCGACGTACTACCTCATCGATACTACCGGCAACGGCAACTGGATGCGCAGGGACTCTCTCGACGACGGGGTGCGCGTACCGATGTGGCCTATCAAAAAATTCGACTGAGCCAGCTTTCCGGATGGCGCGCACGGGATGCGGGACCGGGTGCGACGGCGTCCGAGGGATGAAGGTTTTCTCGCGCCGGCGATCCGCTACGACCGATGTCCGTCTACACACCCGTTTCCGAGGAGCAGCTCGCGCGCTGGTTGCGCGGCTATTCGGTCGGTACGCCCGTGCGGCTGGAGCCGATCCAGTCGGGAATCGAGAATTCCAACTACTTCGTCACGACCGCTCAGGGGCGGTATGTTCTGACACTGTTCGAGCGCTTGCCCGCCGAGGAGCTCCCGTTCTATCTCGATCTGATGGCCCACCTCGCAAGGCACGGAATTCCGTGTCCGGCGCCGATCGCCGATCTGTCCGACCGCTACCTCTCGGAGCTGAACGGCAAGCCGGCGGCGCTGGTGACGCGTCTTTCGGGGGCCTCGATCGAACGACCCGGAGCGGCGGAGTGTGCCGAGGTGGGAGCGCTGCTCGCCCGCATGCACCTGGCCGGGCGCTCGTACCCTGCCTATATGGAGAATCCGCGCGGTCCGAAGTGGTGGCGGTTCGCGGCGCGCGCGGTGCGCGGGCACCTGGACGCCGAGCGCCAGGCGCTGCTCGACGAGGAAATGCGCTTCCAGGCGCTGTACCGCTTTCCCGATCTCCCGCGCGGACCGGTGCATGCGGATCTCTTTCGCGACAACGCGCTCTTCGAGGGCGGCAGCATTTCCGGAGTAATCGATTTCTACTTCGCCGGCGTGGACTGCCTGCTGTTCGATTGCGCGGTGTGCGCGAACGACTGGTGCCTCGTCGATCATGCGAGCGACCGGCGTCTCGACGAGGAAAAATCGATGGCGCTGCTGCGCGGATACGCCGCCGTGCGCCCGTTCTCCGCGCTCGAGCGCGGCGCCTGGCCGGTGCTGCTGCGCGCCGCGGCGCTTCGTTTCTGGCTCTCGCGGCTGTACGACTTCCACCTGCCGCGACCCGGGATGCTGGTGCACGCGCACGACCCGGAGCACTTTCGCGACATCCTCGCGCTGCGCGCCGCGGCGCGCAGCGCGCCCTGGCTCGACTGAACGGATAGACGACCGAATGAACTCCCGCATCGTTTCCTACGGACGCGGCGCTCGCTGGCTCGGCGAAGGCTGGCAGATCTTTCGCAGCGCGCCGCTCGGGTGGCTTGCCTTGATCTTCGCCTACTGGATCCTGATGACGGTCGTCTCGATCCTGCCCGTCGTCGGGCTCGCCGCCGCCTCGGTTCTCGTGCCGCCGTTCTCGGTCGGGTTCATGGCCGCCGCGCGCGCCGCGGCAAACGGCGGACCGCTCACGCTCAGCATCCTCTTCGCCGGATTTCGCGAACGTGCGGCGCCGCAAATCGCGCTCGGGTTCGTTTATGCCGGCCTGCTCGCGCTGCTCATATCGGCGACGGCCCTAGCGGACGACGGTGCGCTCGCGCGCTGGCTGGTGAGCGGACGCCGTCCGGGCGACGAGGTTCTGGCCTCCGAAGGATTCTCGACGGCGCTCATGATGGCGGCCGCGCTCTATTTGCCGGTGACGATGATGTACTGGTTTGCACCGGTGCTGGTCGCCTGGCACGGTTTCGGCGTCGCCAAGGGGCTGTTCTACAGCTTCTTCGCCTGCCTGATGAACTGGCGCGCGTTCGTCGCCTACGCCGCGGTCACCGCTCTCGTCACCGTGGTGCTGCCCTTTGTCGTCCTCTCGGCGTTGATTATGTTCTCGGGCGGCGCCATGCGCGCATCGGTCGCTTCGCTCGTCTTTCCCCTGCTCATCATCCTCCTGCCGACACTGTTCGCGAGCTTCTATGCGAGCTATCGCGATGTGTTCGGCGGGGAGCCGGCGCGAACTCTTCATTAAGGGCGGCAGCGTCGGAACGTAGAATCGCGCCATGCAGGCCGGCCGCATTCGCGAGATTCCGTACAACTACACTTCGTTCTCCGATCGCGAGATCGTGCTGCGCCTGCTCGGCGAGCCGGCGTGGGGTCTGCTCACCGATCTGCGCGGCGAACGGCGCACCGGACGCTCGGCGCGCATGCTGTACGAGGTACTGGGCGAGATGTGGGTAATTCTCAGAAACCCCTACCTCGAAGACGATCTGGTCGAGCATCGCAGGCGCCGCGCCGAGGTGCTCGCCGGGATGCGCCGCCGGCTCGCGGAGATCGATGCGCGCCGCGCCGAGAACGAGAAGGTCGCGCGGCTGCTCGCCGCCGCGAGCGAGGCGCTCGAGCGTTTCGCCGAGGCGTTCGATGAGACGCACAGCCTGCGCAAGCGCACCCTGCGGCGGCTCGCGCGGGTCACGCGGCGCGACAACATTGCGTTCGACGGCTTCGCCCGCGTCTCGCACGTCACCGATGCGACCGACTGGCGCGTGGAGTACCCGTTCGTCGTGGTGTCGCCCGACGAGGAGGACGAGGTGCTCCCGCTCGTGCGCGAGCTGATCGGGCTCGGCTTGACGATCATCCCGCGCGGCGGCGGCACCGGCTACACCGGCGGCGCGATCCCGCTCACGCGCCGCTCGGCGGTGATCAACACCGAGAAGCTGGAGACGCTCGGGGCCGTCGAGTGGATCGAGCTGCCGGGCGCCGGGCGCCCGGTGCCGACGATACGCGCCGGGGCCGGAGTGGTGACCCGCCGCGTGATGGACGCGGCGGAGGCGGCGGGTTTCGTCTTTGCGGTCGATCCGACCTCGGCGGACGCGTCCTGCATCGGCGGCAACATCGCGATGAACGCCGGCGGCAAGAAAGCCGTGCTCTGGGGCACCGCCATCGACAACCTCGCCTCGTGGCGCATGGTGACGCCGGACGCGCAGTGGCTCGAGGTCGAGCGGCTCGGCCACAACCTCGGCAAGATCCACGACGCCCCTAGCGCGAGGTTCCGCCTGCGCCGCTACGGCGCGAGCGGCAAGAAGCTGCTCGAAGAGCGCACCCTCGAAATCCCGGGCGCGCGCTTTCGCAAGGCCGGTCTCGGCAAGGACGTGACCGACAAGTTCCTCGCCGGGCTTCCGGGGGTGCAGAAAGAGGGCACCGACGGCATCATCACCTCGGCGCGCTTCATCTTGCACCGGACGCCGGCGCACACGCGCACGGTATGCCTGGAATTCTTTGGCCTGGCCAAGGAGGCGGTGCCCGCAATCGTCGAGGTGAAACGGCATCTCGATGCGCATCCGGCCGCGAAGCTCGCCGGCCTCGAGCACCTCGACGCTCGCTACCTGAGGGCGGTCGGCTACGCCACCAAGTCGCGCCGCAACCAGCGCCCGAAGATGGTCTTGGTCGGCGACATCGTCGGCGAGAACATCGACGAGGTCGCGAGCGCGGCCTCCGCCGTGGTGCGCATCGCCAACGCGCGCGGCGGCGAGGGATTCGTCGCCGTCTCGCCCGAGGCACGAAAGCACTTCTGGCTCGATCGGGCACGCACCGCGGCGATCTCCAAACACACCAACGCGTTCAAGATCAACGAGGACGTGGTGATCCCGCTCGAGCGCCTGGGCGACTACACCGACGGCATCGAGCGCATCAACATCGAGCTTTCGATCGAGAACAAGCTCGCGCTACTCGACGCGCTGGAGGAGCTCTTCTCCGGCGAGTTGCCGCTCTACCATGTGGAGGAACCGCTGCCCGCAGCGGAACTGCTCGGCGAGCGCCCGGCGCACGCGCTCGAGCTGCTACGCCGCGTGCGCGAGCGCTGGCGCTGGCTGGGCGATAACCTCGACACCGCTGCAATCGAGATCCGCTCGGAGCTTTCCGGCTGGGGAGCGCTGCACAACGAGCTCGTGCAGCGCTACGCCACGGTGTTCGAGGCGATCCAGGCGCACGCGATCCGGCTCTCGTGGAAGACCGAGGTGCGCGACGAGCTGCGGCGCATCTTCTCGGGAATCGCCTACCGTCACATCCTGGAAGGCACCGAGGGGGCGCACCGGCGCGTGCTGCGCGCCCGCGTGTTCGTGGCCCTGCACATGCACGCGGGCGACGGCAACGTGCACACCAACATTCCGGTCAACTCGGACGATTACGCCATGCTGCAGCGCGCAAACGTCGCCGTGGCGCGCATCATGCGCCTTGCGCGCTCGCTCGGCGGCGTGATCTCCGGCGAGCACGGGATCGGCATCACCAAGCTCGCGTTCCTCGAGCGCGAGGAGATCGATGCGTTTCGCGCCTACAAGCAGGCGGTCGATCCCGAGGGCCGCTTCAACGCCGGCAAGCTCCTCGCCGGGGCCGACCTCGCGAACGCGTACACGCCGAGCTTTTCGCTGATCGGGGCGGAATCGCTCATCCTCGAGCAGACTGATCTGGGCTCGATCGCCAACGCGGTGAAGGACTGCCTGCGCTGCGGTAAGTGCAAGCCGGTGTGCGCGACCCACGTGCCGCGGGCGAACCTCCTTTACTCGCCGCGCAACAAGATCCTCGCTGCGTCGCTTCTCATCGAGGCGATCCTGTACGAGGAGCAAACGCGTCACGGTGTGGCGTTGGCGCACTACGACGAATTCGGCGATGTCGCCGAGCACTGCACCGTGTGCCACAAGTGCGCCGCGCCCTGCCCGGTGGACATCGATTTCGGCGACGTCTCGATCGCGATGAGAAATCTGCTGCGGCGCGCGGGCAAGCGCCGCTTCAGTCTCGGCACGCGGGCGGCGCTGTTTTTCCTCAACGCCACCGATCCGCGCACGATCCGGGCGACGCGCACCGCGATGATCGGCTGGGGCTATCGCGCGCAGCGCTGGGCGCATCGGATCGCGCGCGCGCTCGGCGCGGCGCGGGCGCAGACCGAGCGCCCGCCCGCCAGCACCGGCACCCCGGCACTGCGGACGCAGGTGGTCCACTTCGTCAACCGGCCGATGCCCGGCGGCTTGCCGAAGAAGGCCGCGCGCGCTCTCCTCGACATCGAGGACCCGAAGATCGTTCCGATCATTCGCGACCCGGCGAAGGTCAGCGAGGAATCGGAGGCGGTGTTTTACTTTCCCGGCTGCGGGTCCGAGCGCCTCTTCTCCCAAGTGGGGCTCGCGACCCAGGCCATGCTCTACGAGATCGGCGCGCAGTGCGTGCTTCCGCCGGGATACCTGTGCTGCGGCTATCCGCAGACCGCGGCGGGGGAGGCCGAGCGCGGCGAGCGCATCATCACCGCCAACCGCGTGCTCTTTCACCGCCTCGCGACCTCGCTCAACTATCTGGATATCCGCACCGTCATCGTGTCGTGCGGAACATGCCTCGACCAGCTGGAAAAGTACGAGTTCGAGAAGATCTTCCCCGGTTGCCGCCTGCTCGACATCCACGAGTACCTGCTCGAAAAAGGAGTGAAGCTGGACGGGGTGTCGGGCGTGCGCTACGTCTATCACGATCCCTGCCACAGCCCGATCAAGACGCGCGCGCCGCTCGAGGTCGTGCGCGAGCTCACCGCGTCGGATGTGCGCCTGACGCCGCGCTGCTGCGGCGAGGCGGGAACGCTCGCGGTGACCCGGCCGGACGTCGCGACCCAGGTGCGTTTCCGCAAGGAGGAGGAATTGCGCGCGGCCGTCGCGGCGGTTGCGCCGCAGGGCCGGGAGTCCGAGGTGAAAGTGCTCACATCCTGCCCCTCGTGCCTACAGGGGCTTGCCAAATTTGACCATGACACGGGTGCCCGGGCCGACTACATTGTGGTCGAAATGGCACGCCGCCTGCTCGGCGAGAACTGGATTTCCGAATTCGTCCGAAAAGCCAACGGAGGCGGCATAGAACGCGTGCTTCTCTAGGGTCGATCGCCGCGCACCGGCCGCGGCGGTGAGCCCGAAGCGGCCATGCAGGATTTTTCGCTTCCCTCGCTCGCGCCTCACGCGTCCCCGCAATTCACCGACGCGAATACGTGCAAGGAGTGGCTCGACAATCTGCCTCTCGCGGATGTCGCCACGGCGCAGCATCTTCTGCTCGCGCAGCTGCAGGAGTTCAATCGCCTTCCGACGCGGGCCTCGAGCCGGCTCGCGGTGCTTGAAATGCTGCGCGAGACGGTCGCATTCGTTCAGATCGAGCAGGCCAAGCGGTTCACCAATCGCGCCCTGCCGATGACAGACGCAGATGCGGCCATATTCGCGAAGACGGTGGCGCTCTGGGAGCATATGCGCCTCGGGTATGCGCGCTGCCTCGACGCGGCCGCAGCGGGCGAATCGCGCACCCGCGCGCGGATCGGCCTGATTTGCCAGCGCGTTCTGGCTTACACCGGGCTCAAGGCATTTCACTACCACCGGGCGTACCGGCAGCTTCCCCCACGCGAGTGGCGCGCCCTGCACACGGTTTACGCGAAGGCCGAGGAGCTGGGCGTCGAGAACGAGCCGGTCAAGGACTATCTGAACCGCGACGTGCAGGATACCTCGCCGCGAATCGCGTACCTGCGTGCGCTTCTCATGGCGACCGCGAACCCCAACGAACTGGCGCAGCGCCAGATCACGTTCGTCGCCTTCCTGCTCGAGCGCTGGGCGGACAAGGTGGACATCGTCAAGAAGCCGCCCGCCAATGCGGACGTGCCCGCGATGGTCGTCGACCTGAACAGCGATCGCGAGCCGGTGCGTGCCGGCGCTGCGCTGGCCGAACTCCCGGCTTCCGGGAAGCTGCGCTACCTCGACGTTCGCCGCCTCGCGAAGAGCCTGCGCAACCGCGTGGGATTGCTGCGTCAGGGCGAGTCGCCGGCTCGGCTCGCGCTCGGCGAGGACTGCGTACAGCCCTACTGCGAGCAGTTGCTCGTGTTTCTGTACCGGCAGTGGTGCGTCGACAGGCCGCAGCGTACGCTAGACCGGCGGCGCGCCAACTCCGATGTCCAGGTGTGCATCGACATACCGGCGATACATTACTACCTGTCCGGACAGGTATTCCGGCAGCCGGGCGAGCAGAAGGAGTTGACGCACCAACAGCGCGAAGAGATCACGACCTTCGGCCGCGTCCGCAATCGGGACGAGAACGATTACAGCGACGCCCACGGTTTCATCCTCGAGCACTGGCAGCTCACGGACCAGAGTGCGCAGGGCATGGGTGTCGTTCGCCGGGCCGGAAACCCGGGCAAGCGGCACATGCACGCGCAACTCGTCGCGGTGCGCCCATCCGACATCAAAAGCTTCATCCTCGGCCACGTGCGCTGGCTCGCCTGCGCCGAGAACGGAGACTTCTCGGCCGGTATCAAGCTGCTCCCGGGACTGCCGGCGCCGATCGCTGTGCGCGACGCCGGTGCCCAAGGAGAGAAGTACGTGCAGGCGCTATCCTTGACCGCCGCGCCGTCGCTGAAGGCGCCCCCCTCGCTTGTGCTTCCGCTCGGCTGGTACCGATCGGGACGGGTAGTCGAGGTCTATATCGATGCGCCGGTGCAGGTCCGGCTGACCGAGTTGCTCGAGCGCGGCGCCGACCACGAGCGCGTGGCCTACGAGGCGATCGGCTGAACGGGTACCGGCGCAGTTAGGCGGCCCGGACGGCGTCCAGCCGGGCGACCCGTCGCGCCGGGAATACGGCCCTGAACGTCGAGCCGCGCCCGATCGCGCTCTCGATCTCCAGGGTTGCATCGTGACGGTCGAGTACGTGATTGACGATTGCCAGACCGAGACCGGTTCCGCCGGTTTCGCGCGACCGGCTGCTGTCGACCCGATAGAAGCGCTCGGTCAGGCGCGGGAGGTGCCGCGATTCGATGCCGATCCCCGTGTCCGTCACGGCGAACACGCCGCGTCCGTCTTCGAGACGCCATGCCAGCGTGATCGAACCGCCCTCCGGCGTATAGTGCACCGCGTTCGAGACGAGGTTGGAAAGAGCGCTGCGCAGCTCGCGCGGGCTGCCGAGAAGGCGGCATTCGCGCTCGAGCGCGCTGTCGATGCGGTGCCGGCCGGACGACAGGGCACGCGCCTCCTCGACCAGGCTCGCGAGCAGATCGGACACGTCGATCTCCCGCTCGTCCTCCGGGGCGGCGCTCGCCTCGAGCGCCGACAGGGTGAGCAGATCCTCTATCAGGCGCTTCATGCGCTGCGACTGCTCGGCCATGAGGCCGAGATACTTCCTCCTCTGCGTCTCGCTCAGCGCGATCGACTCGTCGGCGAGCGTCTCGACGAAACCGGCGAGGACGGTGATCGGCGTCTTCAACTCGTGCGAGACGTTGGCGACGAAATCGCGCCGCACGGCATCGACCCTTTCCGCAGCCGTGATGTCGCGCGAGTTGATCAGCTTGTGGTCGGCGCCGAACTCGATGATGCGAACCGACAGCACGGCATCGCCGCGCGTATGACGCAGGATAAGCGGCTCACGGTACTCGCCGCGCGCCAGGTAAGCGACGAAATCCGGATAGCGCAGCAGATTCGTGACCGGCCGGCCGGAGTCACGCGCAGGATCGATCGCAAAATGGCGCTGCGCGGTCGGGTTCGACCATTCGATCCGGTCTTCGCCGTCGAGAATCACCACTCCGTCCGGAAGCGCGCGCCCCGCGGCGCGGAAGCGCCCCAGGGCCCGAACGAGGTTCTCCTCTCCCGCATCGCGCCGTTTCAGGTAGCCGTGCAGCTCGGCGAGCGCGTGCTCCCAGACGCCCCGGCCACGGGGCAGGGTGCGCCGAGAGGGCCGACGCAGCCACCGGAACAGGGACGCCAGGTGCGCGGCATGGTAGAGGACGCGCAGCGCGAGCACCGCTGCGACCCCTGCCCAGGCCCATTTCGCGCCGGCAATAGGCCAGATGATGAGGCCCGCCGCGGCCGCTGCGAGCGCCACGCCGAGCGTGCTCGCCCAAACGGGATTCATGTCGGTGCCTTATGGGCTCCGAGAAGGCTCCGGGGGCGATTCTCTCACACGGGATTCGCGCTGAACCGGTAGCCCGAGCCGCGCACGGTCTCGATCAAGCGGTCGTGTCCCGTGGGCGCGAGGGCCTTGCGCAGACGCCGGACGTGCACGTCCACGGTGCGTTCCTCGACGTATACGTGATCTCCCCATACCCGGTCGAGGAGCTGCGCCCGGGTGTGGACCCGTTCGGGATTGGCCATGAGGAAATGCAGGAGGCGGAATTCGGTCGGTCCGAGCGGGAGCGGCGACCGGTTCCCGAACACGCGCTTCGTCGCCGGCTCGAGGCGCAGCCCGCAGCGCTCGATCGCGTCGTCGGTGGACTGCGGCGCACGCCGGCGCAGGACCGCCTTGATCCGCGCGAGCAGCTCGCGCGGGGAAAAGGGCTTGGTCACGTAGTCGTCGGCCCCCGCCTCGAGGCCGGCGACCTTGTCCGACTCGTCGCCCCGCGCGGTCAACAGGATCATCGGCACTTGCCGCGATCGCTCGTCCTGACGCAGCATCCTCGCCAGTGTGAGGCCAGACATGCCGGGCAGCATCCAGTCGATGAGCACGACATCCGGCAGCTCGGCCTTTACCACGCGTAGCGCGGTTTCGCCGTCCCGGGCGCGGACAACACGATGCCCCGCGTGCTCCAAGTTGACCGCGATCAAGTCCTGGATGGCGGGTTCGTCTTCTACTACGAGGACGTTCATCGGTCCGTTTGCGGGCAGTCGCGACGAGTGCGATTGTATGAAGCTTTCATGAAATTTCCGTGACCGGCTATGATGCGCAACGAGGTGCTCGACGTGACGGAAACGAGGGATCGATCCGGCCCGGGCGAAGAAGCCGACTTCGGCTTCGAGACCGTGCCGAAAGGCGAAAAGCGCGCACGCGTCGGGGCGGTGTTCGACCGGGTGGCGGAACGCTACGACCTGATGAACGACCTCATGTCACTCGGTCTGCACCGGTTGTGGAAGGCCTTCGCGGTCAGGATCGCCCGCATACGCCCCGGGGAACGGGTCCTCGATGTGGCCTCGGGCAGCGGCGACCTGGCGCTCGCATTCTCGCGCCAGGTCGGGCCGCAGGGTCAAGTCTGGTTGACCGACATCAACGGCAGCATGCTCAAGCGTGGACGCGACCGGCTGCTCGATGCCGGACATCTTGGGCCGGTGGTTCAGTGCGACGCCGAACAGCTGCCGTTTCCGGACGCCCGCTTCGATTGCGTCAGCGTCGGCTTCGGCCTGCGCAACATGACGCACAAGGACGGCGCCCTGGCGGAGATGGCGCGGGTGCTAAAGCCCGGGGGACGGCTGCTCATACTCGAGTTCTCGAAGGTTTGGGATCCGCTAGCGCCCGCCTACGATCTCTATTCGTTCAAGGTATTGCCCTGGCTCGGCGAGCGCGTGGCGGGGGACGCCGAACCCTACCGCTATCTCGCCGAATCGATACGCATGCATCCGGACCAGGCGGCGCTCGCGGCGATGATGGGACGCGCCGGGCTGACCGGCGTCGAGTACTTCAACTTGTGCGCCGGCGTGGTCGCCGTGCATCGCGGCTACAGGCTATGACGATCGGCTAACTATTCTTTGTGTACCCGGTTAGGGTACGATAGCTTCCTGGAAAACCAGTTAATTGGATAAGAGGAGATCATGCTAAGAATCGTGCTCGGATCGGCGATCGCCCTCCTCGGCGCGGCGCTGGTCGCGACCGATGTTGAGGCGAAGCGGCTCGGCGGCGGACGCTCGGTGGGTGTACAGAAGAACGTGGCCCAGGCGCGTCCGGCGGCGCCGCCCAGTCAGGCGCAGCAGGCGGCGCCGGCGCAGCCTCCGGCGGCGGCTCAGAACGCGGCTGCGGCGAGCTCGGGCAGCCGTTGGCTGCCCATCCTGGGCGGGGTTGCGGCGGGCGGTGTACTGGCCTCGCTCTTCGGGGGCAGCGGACTGACCGCTGTGATCGTGATCGCGCTGCTTGCGCTACTCGCTGCGCTCGTCGTATTCGGCCTCGTGCGCCACAGGGCCGGATCGGCGCGGCCGATGCAGTACGCAGGCGCTGGCCCGACCCCCTACGGAGCGTTCGGCAGCGAAACCGTGGTAGCGCCCCCTCCGTCGCAGGCCGCCGGCCTGGAGACACGGGAGGCCGAGTCGGGCGCGGCCAGTGTTCCGTCGGGTTTCGACGCGAAGGGCTTTCTGCGCGCCGCAAAGCTCAACTTCATCCGGCTTCAGGTCGCCAACGATCAAGGGAACCTCGAAGAGATCCGGGACGTGACGACCCCGGAGATGTTCGAAGAGCTGCGCAAGCCC
This sequence comes from Burkholderiales bacterium, assembly GCA_041576355.1. Lineage (GTDB taxonomy): Bacteria > Pseudomonadota > Gammaproteobacteria > Burkholderiales > SG8-39 > JAOUFA01. The sequence goes on along the minus strand of JBFGLA010000001.1, from coordinate 9,257 downwards.
ATCCTGGAGCGCACCGGCGGCGCGCAGCAGACCGACGTCGTGTCGCTCAACGCCGATCTGCTGGAGGTCGCAGCAGAGGGTGATCAGTTCCGAGCGAGCGTTCGCTTTTCCGGCATGGTCTGGGAGGTCGCCGGGAGCGCGCCGGTCGGGTTCGAGGAGATCTGGCACCTCGTGAAGCCTGTTGATGGATCGAGCGGCTGGCTGCTGGCCGGCATACAGCAGCCTCACTGAGCCGTTCCAATCACACCCTGGGGCCACCGCAAGGTGGCCTTTGTCTTAGACGCTGTGTGACGTTCTGCGGGCATACCCCGCCCCGCGCTAGGCCGCCACACGGCGCATCATTGCGCTTTTGTGCCGCATGCCCGCACTCGAGACGCCCTTCGCCGCTGCCCTGAACCGCCTGCTCGGTGCCGAGCAGTGGGCGCGTGAGCGGCTCGCGCCGTTCGCCGGAGAAATCGTTGAGCTGCGCGCGATGCCGCTACCGGCGCTGCGCTTCGCGATTGCGCCGGACGGACGCCTGGCGAGCGCCGATGCGAGCGCGTCCCCATCGCTCACGGTCGCGCTCGGACCCGAATCGCTCGCGGCGCTCGCGCGCGGGGAGGAGCACTTCATGCGCTCGGTCGAGGTGAGCGGCAACGCCAAGCTCGCGAGCGAGGTGCTGTTCCTCGTGCGCCATCTGCGCTGGGACGCCGAGGAGGATCTGTCACGGCTCGTGGGCGATGTCGCGGCGCATCGAATCGCCGGCGCGGCGAAGGATTTTCTCGACTGGCAGGTTGATGCTGTGCGCCGTCTCGCCGCGAGCGCCGTCGAGTATGTGGTCGAGGAGAAGCGCTGGCTCGTCACCTCGGCCGAATTCGAGCGTTTCGGCGCGCAGGTGGCCGCGATGCGCGATGATCTGGAACGGCTCGAGGCGCGGCTGCGCCGACTATCCTGACTTTCCGCCGATGTCCAGCCTCTTTCGCCTGATTCGAATTCTGTCGGCCGGGCTGCGTTTCGGGTTGCACGAATTCATTCCGCGTCTTGCGCGCAATCCGTTGCTGCGGTGGCTGGCGGCGAAGGACGGGGCGCCGCGCGCGGTGAGGCTGCGCCGCGCGCTCGAGACGCTCGGGCCGATTTTCGTCAAGTTCGGCCAGGTCCTTTCGACCCGCAGGGACTTGCTGCCCGCCGACATTGCCGATGAGCTCGCGAAGCTGCAGGACCGGGTCCCGGCGTTCCCGTCCGAGCAGGCGATCGCCGAGATCGAGCGGGCTCTCGGGAGCGGACTCTTGGAGGTCTTCGCCAGCTTCGAGCGCGAGGCCGTGGCGAGCGCCTCGATCGCGCAAGTGCACCTTGCCGTACTCAAGGACGGCCGCGAGGCGGCGGTCAAAGTGCTGCGCCCGCGCGTCGAGGAGGCGATCGCGCGCGACGTGCTCCTGCTGAACACGGCCGCGGCGCTGGTCGAACGCCTGTTCGCGGACGGCCGTCGCCTCAAGCCGCGCGAGGTTGTCGGCGAGTTCGCGCGTCACCTCGACGAAGAGCTGGACCTCATGCGCGAGGCCGCGAACGCGAGCCAGCTGCGGCGCAATTTCGAGGGCTCGACGCTCCTGCAAGTCCCGGAGGTGTACTGGGAGTGGTGCTCGCAGCGGGTGATGGTGATGGAGCGCATGCGCGGCACGCCCGTGTCGCAGGTGGTCGCGCTGCGCGAGCAGGGGATCGATATTGCGCGTCTTGCCCGCGCGGGGGTCGAGATCTTCTTTACGCAGGTGTTCCGGGACGGGTTCTTCCACGCCGACATGCACCCCGGGAACATACTCGTGGCGACCGAGGGAGATGCGCGCGGGCGCTACATCGCGCTCGATTTCGGGATCGTCGGTACGCTCACCGACACCGACAAGAATTACCTGGCGCAGAATTTTCTCGCGTTCTTCAATCGCGACTATCGCCGCGTCGCGCAGGCGCATCTCGACGCCGGCTGGGTGCCGCCGGGAACGCGCATCGACGAGTTCGAATCCGCGATCCGCGCAGTGTGTGAGCCGATCTTCGACCGCCCGCTCAGGGAGATCTACTTCGGCAAGCTCCTGCTGCGCCTCTTTCAGACCTCGCGCCGCTTCAACGTCGAGATCCAGCCCCAGCTCGTGATGCTGCAAAAGACGCTGCTCAACATCGAGGGGCTGGGGCGCGAGCTCGATCCGGATCTGGATCTCTGGAGCACGGCGAAGCCGTTCCTCGAGCGCTGGATGAGCGAGCAGATCGGATGGCGCGGCGTGCTGAAGACGCTCAAGTACGAGGCGCCGCACTGGGCGGCGATCCTGCCGAGCTTGCCGCGGTTGCTGCACCGCACGCTCGAGGAGGACCGCCTGGGAGCGGTGCGGGCGGCGCTCGAGCAGCTGGCGCGCGAGAACGCCCGGCGCAACGATCTGCTCGCCGCGCTGCTCGTGCTGCTTGTCCTGGCCGGAGCGGCTGCGCTCGCACTGGGGTAGCGTGTCGAAGCGGGTCCGAGATCTTCACGACCGACTTCCGCCGGTCGCGTCGGCGGTTGCGCGCGGCGCAGCCGCTATAATCGCCCTGCCCCGCCTCGAGAAGGAGCCCCGATGCTCGCGGCTTTCGTCATTCTGTATTTGTTGATTACGATCGCGATCGGCCTGTGGGCTGCGCAGCGGGTGCGCAACTCCAAGGATTACCTGGTCGCGGGCCGCAGCCTCCCGCTCTACATGAACACGGCGACCGTGTTCGCGACCTGGTTCGGCGCCGAAACCGTGCTCTCCGTGTCGGCGACCTTCGCCCGGGACGGACTCGGCGGAATCGTCGCCGACCCCTTCGGCGCCTCGTTCTGCCTGATCTTCGTCGCGCTGTTCTTCGCACGCTCCTTCTACCGCATGGATCTGCTGACGATCGGTGATTTCTACCGCAAGCGCTACGACAAGAAGATCGAGGTCCTCACGAGCGTCGCGATTACGGCGTCGTATCTCGGCTGGACCTCGGCCCAGTTGACTGCGCTCGGGCTCGTGTTCTCGGTGCTCTCGGGCGGCGCGATCAGCCTTACCACGGGCATTCTGATCGGCGCCGCGATCGTCCTCGGCTACACGATCTGGGGCGGGATGTGGTCGGTCGCGCTGACCGATCTCTTCCAGTCGGTCGTGATTCTCATCGGCCTGATGCTCATCGCCTGGCTCGTGAGCGACATGGCGGGCGGTGCGGGCAAGGTCGTCGCCGCGGCGGCGGAGGCGGGCAAGCTCGAGTTCTGGCCCAAGGGGGGCACCAAGGAGTGGCTCTGGTTCCTCGCCGCGTGGATGACGCTGGCGATCGGCTCGATTCCGCAGCAGGACATCTTCCAGCGCGTGACTTCCGCCAAGGACGAAAAGACCGCGGTGCGCGGCTCGCTGATCGGGGGGCTCGTCTACTTCGCCTTCGCCTTCGTGCCGATTTTCATCGCCTACTCGGCGCTTGTCATCGACCCCGGATTCGCGGGTCTCTTCGCCGCCGAGGACGAGCGCGAAGTGCAGCGCATCCTCCCCCAGCTGATACTCGAGCGTACGCCGATGTGGGCGCAGGTCGTCTTCTTCGGCGCGCTGCTCTCGGCCATCCTTTCGACTTCGAGCGGCGCGCTGATCGCCCCGACCGCCCTTTTCACCGAGAACGTCATACGCCCGTTCGCGCCGCACATGAGCGATCGGCAGTTCCTGCTGCTATTGCGCACCGTGCTCGTCACGTTCACGTTCGCGGCGCTGCTCTTTGCGCTCAATTCGACCAGCACGATGTACGAGATGGTGCAGAATGCCTACAAGGTCACTCTCGCCTCGTGCATCGTGCCGCTCGCCGCGGGCATTTTCTGGAAGCGGGCGAACGTCCCGGGCGCGATGCTCTCGGTCGTCTTCGGGCTTTTCGCCTGGGGTGTCGCCGAGCTTACCGCCCCCGAAGCCACTGTTCCGCCGCAGCTCGTCGGCTTGGCGGCGTCGATCTTCGGCATGCTGATGGGAACCTACGCGGCGCGCCGGCTCCCGGCTCAGCACGCCTCGGGTGCGGGGCGTTCCTGAGAGGGAACCGCGAGGCGTGCAGTCTCTCTTTCCCGCAACATCCACGCGCGCCTCACCGCTCGCGCGGCTCCTGTTCGTCGTCTACACCCTGCTCGTTGCGTACGCGTCGCTGTACCCGTTCTCCGGCTGGCTACACGCGGGTATTTCTCCATTCGCGTTCCTCACGGCCCCGTTTCCGCGCTACATCACGGTCTTCGACATCACCGCCAACCTGCTCGGCTATCTGCCTTTCGGGTTGCTGTGCGTGCACGCGCTCTATCCTCAAGTGCGCGGCCCCGCCGCGGTGGCCGTCGCGGGATTGAGCGCGGTATTGCTCTCGATCGGGCTCGAGTCGGCGCAGAGTTTCCTGCCCACTCGATTTCCGTCAAACGTCGACGCGCTCTGCAACACGCTCGGCGCGTTGGCGGGAGCGGCGCTCGGGGTACGCTATGCTCCGTTGCTCCTCGAGGGCGGGCCCCTGCGCCGCAGGCGCGCCGAGACGTTCCAGGGCGGCATCCTGGCGGACGTCGGACTCGTGTTGATCGGGCTGTGGCTTTTCACCCAGCTCAATCCGGCGATGCTGCTCTTCGGCGCCGGCGATTTGCGCGACCTGCTCGCGGCCTCGGGCTCGGCGCACAAGCCGGGCCTGTTCGTGTTCATCGAGGCGCTGACCGCGGCCGCGAATCTGGTCGCGGTGGCTCTGCTGCTCTCGGCGATCGTGACCCCCGGCCGTTCTACAAGCCTGCTCATCGTCGGGCTCGTGCTGCTCGCGCTCGCCGTCAAGACCGCGGCTTTTGCGATCCTGATGCAGGCCGAGAACGTGCTCGCGTGGCTTACCCCGGGGGCGCAAAGAGGCCTGGCCGGTGGGATCATCGCCGCGCTGCTGGCTGCGAAGCTGCCGCGCGCGCTGCAGCTCGTGCTCGCCGCCGTCCTTCTCATGGCGGCCACGGTGCTCGTCAACCTCGCGCCCGCGAACCCGTATTTCGCCGCCACGCTCAAGGTCTGGCAGCAGGGTCATTTTCTCAACTTCAACGGCCTGACGCGGCTGGTCACGACGCTGTGGCCGTTCGCGGCGCTGGCGTACCTGATCTGGCTCGCCTCTCAGCGCGGCATCGCACCGGGGTCGATCTGGAAATGATTCGGTAGAATCCGCGCCCCATGTCTTATTACACGCATCATGTCTTCTTCTGCTGCAACCAGCGCGAAGGCGATCGCGCGAGCTGCAATCCCAAGGGCGGCTCGGAGATGCGCGAATACGCCAAGCAACAAGTCAAGGCGCTCGGGCTCGCAGGGCCGGGCAAGGTGAGGATCAACCAGTCGGGATGCCTCGATCGCTGCGAGGAGGGACCTTGCATCGCGGTCTACCCCGAAGGCGTCTGGTACACCTACGTCGATCGCGCCGATATCGACGAGATCATCGAGGAGCACCTGCGGCACGGCCGTATCGTCGAGCGCCTGAGGATCTGACCATGCGCGCCTCGACGCGGCGCGAGCGGATCGAGGGGCCGGCCGGGCGTCTCGAGTGCGCGATCGACTCGCCCGAGGGTGCGGCGAAGGGCGTGGCGCTCGTCGCCCACCCGCATCCGCAGTTTGGCGGAACGCTCGACAACAAGGTCGCGCAGACTCTCGCGCGCGCTTTCGTCGATCTCGGTTATATCTCGCTGCGGCCCAATTTCCGCGGCGTGGGCGCGAGCGAGGGGACGTTCGATGAGGGCCGCGGCGAGGTGGACGATCTTGCCGCGGCGCTCGACTGGGCGCGCGCCGCATTCGATCCCCAACGATCCGTACTGGGGGGCTTTTCGTTCGGCGCGGCCATGCAGACGCGGCTCGCCGCGCGGCTCGCAGAGGGCGGGGCAGCACCCGAGCGCATCGTTCTCGTCGGCGTCTCAGTCGAGCGCGTCGAGGCGCGCCCGGTGCCCAGCGATACGCTCGTCATCCACGGCGAGCTCGACAAGACCGTGCCGCTCGCCTCGGTCCTTGCCTGGGCCCGGCCGCAGGATCTCCCGGTCATCGTCGTGCCGGGTGCGGATCATTTCTTCCACCGCAAGTTGCACGTGCTGCGCGGCATCGTGCAGTCGAACTGGCGCGCGCCGTGAGCGGTCGCGGCCCCGCGCTCGCGGTCGCCGACCTGCGCAAGTCCTACGGCACGCTCGAGGTAGTGAGCGGGGTCGGTTTCGAAGTCGAGAGCGGCGAGTGCTTTGGCTTGCTCGGGCCGAACGGTGCCGGCAAGACCACGACACTCAAGCTTTGCCTGGGCCTGATCGATCCCGATGCCGGCAGGATCGAGCTGCTCGGGCGGCCGGTGCCGCGCGAAGCGCGCGCGGCCCGGGCGCACGTCGGGGTCGTGCCCCAGTTCGACAATCTGGATCCGGATTTCACTGTGGCCGAAAACCTCGTCGTCTACGGTCGCTATTTCGGCTTGCGCGACCGCGAGGTCGAGGCGCGCATCCCGAGGCTGCTCGACTTCGCCGGCCTCGCCGGCCGCGCCGGGGCGAAGATCCAGGCGCTATCGGGAGGCATGAAGCGCCGGCTCACGCTCGCGCGCGCGCTCGTCAACGAGCCGGAGTTGCTTTTCATGGACGAGCCCACCACCGGCCTCGATCCGCAGGCGCGGCACCTGATCTGGGAGCGGCTGCGGCGCCTCATCCTGGAGGGGCGCACCCTCGTGCTGACGACGCATTTCATGGAGGAGGCCGAGCGGCTGTGCACGCGCCTGGCGATCATGGACCACGGCCGCATCATCGCGATGGGATCGCCGCGCGCGCTGATCGCCGAGCACATCGAGCCGCAGGTCGTCGAGGTGTACGGTCCGGGGGTCGAATCGTGGATGCAGACCGCGCAGGCGCTCGCGCCCCGGGTCGAGCGGGTGGGCGAGACGGCGTTCTGCTATGCGGCCGATGTCGCGCCGGTGCTGGCCGCGCTCGAAGGCCGCGAGGGGCTCGTCTACCTGCACCGGCCGGCGAACCTGGAAGACGTGTTCCTCAAGCTCACCGGGCGCGACTTGAGGGACTGATCTTGCTCCCGCGCGGCGAAGAGGGGGCGATTTAGCCCGCTATTCAATGCATTCCCGCTTACCCAGTTCAAGATAATTTGCCCGACGCCGATATGGGTGGTGCCGCCATTGCCGGCGGCAGGAGAACTCACGGGGAAGCGATGCGGGCGATGGAAGACTCTGCGATCGAGTTGCAGGACCCGACGCAGGCGTTACGCGAGTGCGAGAAGCGCCTCGGCACCGTTCTGGAGCTTTCCTCCGGCTGGTACTGGGAACAAGACGAGCACCTGCGCTTCACGATGTTCACCGGAGGCACTGCTCCCGGTATGCCTGGATTCGAATCGGGCGCCCTGATCGGGATGACGCTCCGGGAAATGCTCGAAGTCCACGGGGACGGGAGGGAGCAGCAAGCGGGGCAGGCTAAGATCGAGGCGCGCCAGCCGTTTCTCGACCTTGAGCTCAGGCGCACGGCGCACGACGGCACGGCGCGTTACCTCAGTATCAGCGGGCTGCCCGTATACGACGAATCGGGCCGCTTTACCGGCTACCGCGGCATCGCCCAGGATATTACCGAGCGCAAGCGCGCCCTTCAGCTGCGAGACCTCGAGCACTCTGTAAACCGTGCGCTTGCCGGGGCGGAAAATCTGGGTGCGGCGCTCCAAGCTGCGCTCCGCGCCATATGTGAAAGCGAAGGCTGGGAGTGCGCCCGATACCTACGGGTTGACGAGAGAGCCGGCGTGCTGCGCTTCGGCGGCGCCTGGAACGTGCCTAGCGCGGATGCCGAGCGTTACATCGAGGAGTCACGCGGCACGGTTTACGGTCCGGGCGTCGGAGTGATCGGGCAGGTCTGGCAGTCCGGTCAGCCGCTGTGGGTAGCCGACTTGCACCAAGACGCCCGTGTCGCGAGCAAAGCGCTGGCGCTCGAAACAGGCATGCATGCCGCGCTCGCGGTTGCGGTCCTTTCCGAGGGCAAGACGATCGGGGTGCTCATCTTCCAAAGCCGTGAGATCCGCGAACCGGACGCTCGGCTGCTGCAGGCGATCAGCGCCATCGGCAGCCAGCTCGGCCAGTTCGTACGCCGCAAAGAGGCCGAAGAGGTGCTGCGCGAGAGCGAGGAGCGCTTTCGCAGCCTGACCGAGCTGTCATCCGATATCTACTGGGAGCAGGACGAGCAGCACCGCTTCACCTCCTTCGGCGGGGCGGACTCTTCGCGACTCAGCCTGGAAAGTGATCATCTGATCGGCAAGAAGCGCTGGGAGCAGAACTACGTCAACATGACAGCGGACGACTGGGCCGTGCACTTCGCCACCCTCGACGCGCGCCAGCCGTTCCGCGAGCTGGAGCTGTGCCGGATGGACGCCTCCGGCAACAAGGTGTGGATTAGCGTCAGCGGCGAGCCGGTGTTCGACGCCTCCGGCGCGTTCACGGGCTATCGCGGCATCGCCAAGGACATTACCGAGCGCAAGCGGGCCGAGGAACGCATCCATTTCTTGGCGAATCACGATGCGCTCACGTCCCTGCCGAACCGGGCGATGTTCAGCCACGTACTGAACCTTTGGATCCGGAGCGCGATACGCTACAGCCGCCATTTCGCCGTGCTGTTCATCGATCTGGACCGCTTCAAGGTCATCAACGATACGCTCGGGCACGAGGCCGGGGACCAGCTGCTACAGGAGATGGGCCAGCGCCTGCTCGACACCGTGCGCAAGAGCGATGTCGTCGCCCGACTCGGGGGCGACGAATTCGTGGTCCTGATCCAGGAAGTGAGCGAAGCGAGGCAGGTCGAGGTGGTCGCGCGCAAAATTCTCTCCGCCCTCGTCAGGCCCCTCTCGATCCGGGGCCAGGAGTGCCGCATGACGGCGAGCATCGGCATCTCCATGTATCCGACCGATGCGCAGGACGAGCAGTCGCTGACGAAGAACGCCGACATCGCGATGTACCGCGCGAAAGAAGAAGGCAAGAACACCTACAAGTTCTACTCCCAGGAAACCAACGTGCACTCGTTCGAGCGCCTCGCGCTCGAGACGAGCCTGCGCCGCGCCCTGGAGCGCGACGAGTTCTTCCTGCACTACCAGGCCAAGCTCGACCTCAAGACCCGACGCATTACCGGCGTCGAGGCGCTGGTGCGCTGGCAGCATCCGGAGCTCGGGGCAATGCCGCCCGGCCAGTTCATCCCGCTCGCCGAGGAGACGGGACTCATCGTGCCGATCGGCAAATGGGTGCTCGAGACCGCGTGTGCGCAGAACGTCGCCTGGCAGCGCGCCGGGCTGCCG